>CAXIDD010000098.1:0-11822 GCA_964021975.1 uncultured Saprospirales bacterium
ATGTGTGTGTGCCGCATTAATTACAATTCGATTGACTAAGGGATCCTGGGCACTGGGATAATGAAAGGAAGACAATAAAATTTGCGCTTTCTGTAAATAGGGAACTAAACCTGCCTCTTTTACATAAAAAACGGGATGTTGGGGAATTTGCTGAAAATAGCCCACCTCAGGAATCATTGATTTAAAATATTTAATGTTTTCCTGTAATTGAATCCGTTGCCTTCGGATTAAATCTTGGCTCTCTAAAAATGCGTGCAGATAGGCAGGTATGATAGGAGAAGCACCTCCAAAAAATGGACTGTCCCATAATTTTTGAATCAGTTTTTTCTTGCCGGCAATAAAACCACCGGGCACACCTAATGCTTTACCCATCGAACTCAATATGGTAATTTCTGAATTAGATTTTAGCGCTAAGTCATCCATAATACCAATCCCCTCTTTCCCCAAAATACCAAGGCCATGTGAATCATCTATAACTAGGTGGGTATGCCCTCGTTGGGAAAGATTTTCTATCCAACTAAAATCATAATGCTGACCATAAAGAGGATCCAAAGAAGAAGTCAAAAAAACATCCTTGGTACTAGGTGTAAAGGAGGGACGAGTGAGCTGTAGAATCCATTCCGATTGAGTGCCGACGGTTTTGGGCCCATTTCCTAATAAAGCAGGATGTACACTAGGGCTGTAATGACAATGGTGCTGCTGCTCTAAATACTTAATCAAAAGTTGACCAGCCAAAGATCCTGAAGAAACCGTAATCGCTGCTTCTAGTCCCAACCAATCAGCTAGTCTTTCTTCGGTTTCTGTAAAAACAGCCAATTGCATATTAGACCGCCGGGAGCCACCAAAGTTTAGACCGTATTTTCGAATCCCTTCGATTACCTTTTCCTGAAATAGTGGATGGATCGCTAATCCTAAGTAAGCAGTACCACTAAAATAAAGCCATTCTTTTGCTCCAATTTTTAGAGTACGGCCTGGTAAATGATGAATTTGCACGTTTGTAACACTTTTATTTGGAGTGTCAAAGTACTGGATTTCGAAAGAATAGGGAATTTACCAGGAGAGAATTTCTACCTTTTTTCCACTTTGAGTAAATAATTGCTTTTGCCGTAGATAGAGTTTTTCTTGTTTTTGCCCCCGATGGTAAAGATATTGTAATTGACCTTTTAATGCCTCAAAAGCAAAAATGCCTGTAGCATCTTCTAATAGAAAAAGATTGTTTTGTTTCCAATGTAATTGGCCTGCGGTGATATTAATTGATTTGATCCATTGGCCAAATTGATTAAAAACGAGTAAAAGTTGGTCATTAGCCTGGATGAATATCTCGTCCCCAATAACTTGTATTTTTTGCCAGTTCAAACCATCTGGAAATTGGAGGCTGAGATCTTGACTCTCCGATAAAACCCTTCCCTTGGTATCGATCTTTTTTAGTTTAAAATCAGCAGGATCATAAAGCCAGATTTTATTATCGGGAGCAGCAGCAATTAACTGAATGGCAAAATAACCTAAGGCATCGAGATTAACCTCGACCAAAGGATTAAGGGTTCGGTCTAGAATAACAAGGGTGTTGAAGTCTTGGTAGAATAGTAGAATATTGAAAGGATTGTTGGCATCACAATGGTGTAATTGTCCCAGGTTGTTGTTCTGATAATTGAACAACAACTGACCTTTAGGATCATATTTTCTAAGGTATTGCTGTTGGTCCAGGGTGTAAAGTTGTAATAAAGGGTCCACTTCTATTAATTCACCTTCCACCTCGAATTGAGCACGTACCTGTAAGCTATCTGTTTGCGCAGTGCCCCATTCCGTTAAGAAAACGGTGATTAGTACTATGAATAACCTCAAATACATGTCTCTAAAACGCAGTCTTTTAAGAAATATTCTACTTTTTTTAAAAGCTACACACCAAAATAAAATAAGCTTGCATCTGTATTTGTAGATTTATAACGGTATTTATAGTTATAAGTCGGTAAAAACAGATAAAATGGAAAAATTAACCAAAGCAGAAGAGGATATTATGCGGATCATATGGGACTTAGAACCCTGTACGGTGGCGGATATCCGTAATTATATTGAGCAAGAACAAGGTTTAGAAAAACCACCTCACAGTACGATTTCCACGCTGGTGGCAAACATTCGAGAAAAGGGCTACCTCAAGCACAAAGCCTATGGCCGAACGTATGTTTATGCTGCCCAGGTAAATAAGGATGACTACAGCCGTGGTCGCCTCAAAAAGTTGGTGAATCATTTTTTCTCTGGTTCTATGGATGCTTTAGTTTCCTTCATGGTCAAAGAAGAGGAATTAAGTGTTGATGAACTTACGGATTTATTGAAACGCTTAGAGAAAGCAGAAAAAAAGAAATAATATGGCTGCTTATTTACTACAAACCACTTGTTGTTGGGTGTTGCTTTATGGGCTTTATTATGGGCTTCTTAGGCAGCGTACTTTTTACCAATACAATCGCTTATTTTTATTAGGGACTATTATTGGAGGTCTTTTATTACCCTTGTTACCAGATTTCCTTGCTACGGAGCTTCCTGCAGAACAGTTGTTATTTGACTTGCCTGTTGTCTATGTCGGATGGCTTGATCCCTTGGTAATTGAAGAAAATTTGTTAGAGGTAAGTACGGGCACTCCGATCTGGCGACAGTTATTCCTGGGAATTTACTTAATTGGCGTATTGATATTTTCGATGCGATTATTCTATGGCATTTATCGTTTATTCCAATTGAAGAATAAATCTCACAGCGTAGTCCACGCTGGACATAAACTATGGGTTTCTGATCGAGTACCCAGTCCTTTTTCCTTTTTCAGTTACATCTATTGGAATCCCAATTTAGATTATCGACAAAAAGAAGGAGCCGCAATTCTAGCTCATGAGTTGGCTCATGTGCGTCGAAGTCACAGTTTAGATATTGTTTTATTAGAGCTATTGCAAGTTCTATTCTGGTTCCACCCTTTGATCCCAATGATAAAAAAATCTATAAGAAACGTGCACGAATACCAGGCAGATGCGGATGTTTTGAAGCAGGTGCCGGTACGGCCTTATGGCCAAATTTTATTGTATCAGGCCAGGTACAATGATCCCCAACTTAGGTTGGTGAACCATTTTTTTACAACTCAAATTAAACAAAGAATTATTATGATGACACGTCAACCGAGTTCAAGACGCCAATTGTGGGTCTATGCTTTAGCCATGCCCGCCTTGGTAGTAATGGGCCTTTTGTTTTTACAAACTGAAGCGTATGCGCATTTGAATACGCCTAGTGTAGACCATTATCTAGAGACTACAGAATATACGACTGATCCAGATAAAATGCCTGTTTTTCCAGGTTGTGAGGATGCTGGAGCTAATCAGCAAAAGTGCTCTAATCAGCAAATGTTTCAATACATTATTAAAAAAATGAAATACCCGAAAGCAGCCAAAGAAAGTGGCATTGAGGGGATGGCGGTCATTTCTTTTAAAATTAATGCTTCGGGACAAGTAATTGATGCCGAGATTGTCAAAGATCCTGGTGCAGGTTGTGGAGCAGAAGCCCTGAAAATTGTCGAGAGCATGCCTACTTGGGAGCCTGGTCTTAAAGACGGGAAACCCGTTACGGTGGAAATGAAGTTACCCTTTAAATTTGCTTTAGAGGATAAGGACAAGAAAAGAACTCATGCCTTAGATGAAGTAGATGAAATGCCTGTTTTCGCGTCCTGTTCAGAGGACTTGAAAGGAGAAGCATTACAGAATTGTTCGAATCAAGCATTATTTGCTTTTGTTGGGAAAAATCTGCGTTACCCTGAAACGGCTGTTAAAGCAGAAGTAGAAGGTATGGTAGTGGTAAGTTTTAAAGTGGGAAAAGACGGAGCCGTCAGCAATGCCAAAGTAGTAAAAGGGATTGGTGCTGGTTGTGACGAAGAAGTAATGAGAGTCGTATACAGTATGGATTGGAAGCCGGCTATGAAAGATGACAAGCCCGTAGCTACAGAAATGAAATTACCGGTGAAATTTGTCCTGGATGGTGCTAAGGAGATGAACAAAAAAGCATTGAGCTATGATTTATCGCTAGATAACTACCGTTTAGCTCCTAACCCTTCAGATGGATTGGTAGACATCAATTTCAAAGGAGAAAAAGGGGCACTCAGTGTACGCATCTTTAACAGTAATGGACAACTTGTTTTTGAAGACCAGCAAACGCAATTTGATGGTTTCTTTCAACAAGCAGTTGATTTGAAAACACAAGGAACTGGTTTATATTTTCTACAAATTCGTCAAAACGGAAAAGCCTTTATTGACAAAATTGTAGTCCAGTAGAGACCTGCTATTCTAGATTGAAAAATAGCCTTAAGTACTGATTACTTAAGGCTATTTTTTTAGACTA
The DNA here is from genome assembly GCA_964021975.1 of uncultured Saprospirales bacterium. Taxonomy (GTDB): domain Bacteria; phylum Bacteroidota; class Bacteroidia; order Chitinophagales; family Saprospiraceae; genus DATFKA01. The sequence goes on from CAXIDD010000098.1 coordinate 4,366, forward strand.
CTTTTTTATTACTAAGTAGTCCTAGAAAAGAATTTTCCGAGACAATAGTTTGGAGCCATTCATCCAATTTAAATGCTTGGAATAGTTTGATTAAGGTCCCTTCGTTAGGTATTTGATCAATCTTTTCTAAAAATTGCTGCGCCTTAATTTTAGCAGAACGAGGATCTATGGCTAGCTCATCTGCAAACCTTAGGAAACAGTCAAAAAATAGTTTGTCTTGTGCACCTAATTTTATTTTCTTCTCCTCTTTGATGCGCTCTAGAAATTGAGTGATTTTTTGGAAATTGGGCGTTTCAAAGTAGAGGACAAACTCGAGGATCCGGCCAAAAGCATTGATATAAGCGGGCTTTTTGAGGTCAGGTTCTTGGATCTTTTGTACTAGTTCTTGGCTTAATCGTTCATTTTCTGCAAATAGTGCAGCCAAGGCAGACCAAGCATAAAATAATTGAGTGTTCAGATTGTCTTGTATATCTAATTGCTCAATGAAGTCCTCAAGCTTGGGAAGCTGCTTATTTATAAAATCATCACAAGTACCTTCTTGGATAGCTAGTTGTATGTTATAAGCCGCAAAATTCAATTGTTTAGGTTGGTATAGCGGGTTCCGCTCGCAAAAGCGCTGGCCCAACTCTAAATAATCTTTGATTTTAGAAAAATCATGGAGTTGAAAGCTTGCCTTTAAAGCACCATATAAGGTGTTGAGGTAGAAATGAGCAAAATGAAGGGCTTTGTTACCATTTTTATCAAAATAATGAATGACAGTAGCAAGTAGTTCTTCAGCAATTTGATATTCTCCAATTAAGAGATGCTGCATTCCTTTAATCATGGTAGGAATTAAGCGATCTCCAATAGCTTGATCTAATTCAACCTTAGGACTAGGAATAGCTATTTTTTGTAAAAAAGATTTAAGCTCTCCTTTGCTTACAGGAAGTTTAGATTTATGATAAAAATCAATTAGTGCATTCAATTTAGAGGACTCTTGATAATGCGCTAGCATTTTTCCAGAATAGATCCTTGCTTCTTCGTGGATTGGTGGCACCTCGGAGGAAAAGTCACTCGCCTGAATTTGTTGAAGCTTGACTTCTTTTGCTAAAATGACAGGTAGGTAGGCATACTTTTCAGCATTCAGACAAGTTTGTTTGGTTTTCTTGAGTTGTTTTTCTGCCATCCGCAGTAAATTCTTTTCCAATAGAATCTCAAAATGTTCTAAGCCCATTCGGATTTTACTTCCTAGATTAGAACCATGGCGGTGTGAGGTAAGACTTTTAAGTAAAAGCTGTTCCAATTGGAATTTATAGACTTTTAAATTGATCGCAACTTTACCTGGAAATTGCGTTTTGATACTTTCTTCATCATAATCCTTTTGAATGTTAATGGCATCATATAGATGCGTCAAAGTATTAGATTCAGAACCATAATGCCGTTTGAAATACCGTTTTTCAGCGGGCGTCATCGATTTAATCAACTTAAAAAGTTTGTCAGTTGTGGTCTTCACAATTTTATTTTTTCCCTTGATTTAAACACTGCCTAGTCTTTCATGCGCTGCATAGATAAAGGCTAAGCTTAGTTTTAATAATATGTAGGTTTAAATCTTTCGATTTAAACTTTCAAAGCTCTTTTGATTCAATAGGACCATTTCAAATACAGCTTGAATTAGGTCAAACTACATCTAATTGACATGCATGGAAAGATTAATTATTATAGTCAATGTCGTTATGGGTAAAACAAGATTTCCTATTCTTTTGAATTCAATCATAGAATAGAAATATTTTGCAGGTGTTGCAAAAAAAACATTTAATTAATATTTCAAATAGACTATAAAACTTGGTACGATATAAACTTGCAAAGGGAATGTTGAGCAAGATGTTTATTGTTGTCGTGCTAAAATAGTGATGCCAATTTAAGAAAAAAATCAAATATTATGGAATTTTAACAAACTCAATAAATGATTGACTGTTTCAGAGTGGTATGAAAGTGATAAAGAAATACGAATTATCAGAACGAGATATTGACCGAATTGTAGGGATGGCCTGGGAAGACAGAACGCCTTTTGAAGCTATCGAGGCTCAGTTTGGTCTTTCAGAAGCAGAGGTTATTAAATTGATGAAACACCAAATGCGAGAACGCAATTGGCGTAAATGGAGAGCTAGAGTGCAAGGTCGTAAAACGAAGCATGCTAAGCTAAAAGCCCAATCTGTCAATCGATTCCGCTCCAAAGCCCAGAAACAAATCACCAAGAATCGGATCTCAAAGAAGCGATACTAAGCCCTTGCAGTACAGCCGTTGCACCGCAAGGGCTCTGCTGTGATCATAAAAAATAAGCTAGACCAAAAGCAAGAACGGATGCAATCAAACCATACATGAAGACACTGTAGCAAATTCTGAGATATTGATACTTTTTTGCAAGCACAACGCCCAGATAATACAAGTCTCTTGTCATACTGCTATATAGAAAATCAGAGTCTTTGATCATTTCTTTCATTCCCCAATGAAAATCTTGGACTTCCATCCGGTAAAAGTTCCCAAAGAAAAGTAGATTAGATTTTTTCTGTCGGATGTCTTCCCGGGTGAAGGTGCCTTCTGTTACCTTAGGGCGGGTAGACAAGATGGCAAAGACCAGAGCTACTAGACAAACACCTAATAAGATCAGCGTAGGAACAATAAGCTTATCGTTCTCTTCAAATTGAGGCACTAAATTAGAAACCGCAATTGAAATAATAATTGCGTTAATACTCAACATGATGTTGGCTTTATTATCCGCAATGGCACTTAAATTTAGGTGCGTCCGGTAAGTTGTACGGAACATAGTCTCGACACCTCGGCCCAAGCTAATTTGTTTGAGTTCTATGTTATTGTCTTTCTTCTTCTTCTTTTTCCGTTTTGGCGAATCCAAGCTCGTTTCTCGCTCCTTGGCTAAGTTGTTGTTGGCTTTTTGAACCCTTTTCGCATATTTTTTTAGGCGATTAATATTTTTTTTCTTTTTCTCTTGGTAGAGGGTATAGGCCGCATCCGTTATAAATTGATGTTTTTTGATAAACTGTAGCTCAAATTCAACCCATTCATCCTCCGACATGAATCCTTGTTGGGTCAGAAGTAATTCTTGCCGTACTCGGCTACATCGATCCCAGTAATGATCGCTACCTACATGACTAATATCCGCATCCTTAAGTACTTTTTGTAATAGGGTCTGCGGAGTGATTTGCGGTTTGGTTGCTTCTATCAAGTCTTCTACCAGAACAATATCTGCCTCAGGTGCAGATTCTGATTCTAAGAACGCTCTAGCATAAGATTTCCCCCGATCTTCGTGTCCGTTACTACCTTGGTCATAACCTGAATCGTGAAAATAAGCAGCGATATATAGAGCAACTAGTTCTTGATCATGAAGCTCATAGAAGCTACTAATAGCCGCAGCAGATTGCGCGACATCTATTGAGTGCTGATAATTGTGATAGACATACTGGTCTGGAACATTTTCAGTAAAATGTTTTTTAATCCATTCTTTAGCTTTTATTACCAGATCATTATCATCTATTATCATTACAGCTTCAGGATTTAAAGGTTTGAAGTAATTAAGAGGTTTAGGTCTGTGGATTTTATTTTAAAACGCTTGCCTAAATATTCATTACACAGACATCCTTTGTACATGTATACGCCATGACGCAAGCCTAAATTATTAAATAAAAGGGCCTCTATACTAGCGGTGCTACCTGCCTTCAAAAGGATAGGCGTAAGGATATTACTAACAGCAATAGAGGCAGTACGAGGTGCCCTCGAAGCAATATTAGGGACACAATAATGGACTACATCATGTTTGATGAAGGTAGGCCGATCTAGGGAGGTGACTTCAGAGGTCGCAAAGCAGCCCCCTTGATCAATACTAACGTCAATTATGACCGTTCCTGGTTTCATTTTGGCGACCATCTCTTCGCTAACAATAACGGGCGTTCTGCCCGACTTAGAATGAATGGCACCGATGACTACATCTGCGGTTTCTAATTCTCGCTCCAGATAAACTGGATTAATGACAGAGGTATAAATTTGTTGACCAATCTGTGTTTTTAAGCGTTTAAGCTTATAGATGTTATTGTCAAATATCCGAATTTCAGCTCCTAAGCCAAGTGCGACACGCGTGGCATTTTCTGCCACGATCCCTGCGCCTAAGATCACAACTTTTGCACTAGGTACTCCAGAGATGCCGCCCAATAATACGCCGTTGCCACCGCCGTTAATTGATAGTAGCTCACCAGCGGTCAAAACCGCACTTAAACCAGCCATCTCACTCATGATTCGGACTACTGGAAAATGATCAGAGTCATCTTTGATGTATTCCATCGCTAATGCAATGACTCGTTTTTGCTTGAGCTTATTGATGTAATTCGAGCTGATTATGGGAAGTTGTAAAGGCGAGATCAAAATTTGATTCGGATGCATTAAATCAATCTCCGATAGCGTTGGTGGAGCTACTTTGATAATGACATCAGCTTTATAAACCTCCTCTTTGCTGAAAACAATTTCGGCCTTAGATTCCGCAAAATCGTGGTCTGTAAAATTAGACTTCTCACCAGCCGTACTTTCTACTATGACTCGATGACCATGAGCAACTAAGGTCGCAATAGACGAAGGAACCAAAGCCACTCGATTTTCCTGCAAAGTTTCTTCCTTGGGAATACCTATAAACAGCTTACTGGGTTTCTGCCGAACCTGCAGCATTTCCGGTTGGGTCTCATATTGACTTCCTGAAAAATATTTTGGAATGGCCCCCTGTTGGCCTTTTTCTTCACTCATACGCTGGTTTGTAATTACAAAAATAGGATTTTTCGGCTTGAATCTTGCTCTACCAGGATTTTAATTACGACTAAATCATTCGTTAGTAAAGGCTGGATGAGCTCAGGCCATTCGATAAAGCAATAAGCGTCATTGACCAATAAATCCTCAATGCCTAAATCTAAGGCTTCTTCCATGCTTTTTAGTCGATATAAATCCAGATGATAAACACGTTGCACTGTTTCCTCGACCGCACTATGATAGGTATACTCATTAATTAATGAAAAAGTTGGGCTAGTGACTAATTCTTTTACACCCAGTTCTGCACAAAAAGCCTGTACTAAGGTTGTTTTACCTGCTCCAATTTCGCCCTTGGGCATAATCTAATAGTGCTCTTACTACGTTTGGCCACTCGGATAGCGTATTAATTTTCAGCGTATTTGGTGTCATGTTTTTTCTTAGTTTAGAGACTTTTAGGGTACAATTTTACAAAAAAAATAAAGAAGCCTGCTTTTTTGATTCCAGCCATTTCAAAAAGGCTATTTATGGGCTTTTTCCTTTAGGTATTAGGGGGTGAAAATGCCAAAATTTTCGTATATTTGTAGAATGAATGAAAACGAAGAAAAGCAAAATATGGATACACCAAAAGCAGATTACACTGCGAATAATATCCAGGCACTCGAAGGCTTAGAAGCCGTCCGTAAAAGACCCGGTATGTATATCGGAAGTACGGATAGCAAAGGCCTACATCACCTGGTTTGGGAGGTCGTCGATAATTCGATTGATGAGCACTTAGCAGGACATTGTTCTAAGATCACTACCATCATTCATCCGAACAACTCTATTACCGTTCAGGATAATGGCCGGGGGATCCCAACGGGCATGCACGAAAAACTCCAAAAGTCTGCCTTGGAAGTCGTTATGACCGTTCTACACGCCGGTGGGAAATTTGATAAAGATACCTACAAGGTGTCTGGTGGTCTCCACGGTGTCGGTGTCTCTTGTGTCAACGCATTGTCGATTGATCTGAAAGTAGAAGTACATCGAGCAGGAAAAATATTCGAACAGAACTATAGTAAGGGTAAACCCCAACATGACGTCAGAGAAATAGGTACAGCCGACGATTCCGGTACAACCGTCACTTTCCTGCCAGATCCTGACATCTTTAAATAAGAACGGACTTATAAATATGAGATCCTTGCTACTCGTATGCGCGAATTGGCTTTCTTGAATAAAGGCCTAGAGTTGGTTTTGATTGATGAAAGAGTAGTGGAGGAAGGGGAGTTCAAAACAGAAGTGTTTATTTCTGAAGGAGGACTCAAAGAGTTTGTGCAATATTTAGACGCAGGACGTACGGCTTTGATCGAAACGCCTATTCATGTTATTGGTAAAAAAGATAATGTTGAGGTAGAAGTAGCCATCCAATACAATGACTCTTATAAAGAAAACATTCGTTCTTATGTGAACAACATTAGTACCCACGAAGGGGGTACTCACGTAAGAGGTTTCCGAATGGCCATCAACCGTTTATTTAAAGCTTATGCTAAAGACCATGGTTTGTTTGACCGACTGAAATTCGAAATCTCGGGAGAAGATTTTAGAGAGGGTCTAACCGCCGTTGTTTCCGTTAAGGTTCCAGAACCACAATTTAAAGGACAGACCAAAGGAGAGTTGGGTAATTCAGAAGTGACGGCTATCGTCTCCCAGAGTGTTGGAGAAGTTCTCAGCCATTACCTCGAAGAAAATCCTCGGGCCGCTAAGAAAATCGTAGAAAAGGTGATCTTAGCTGCTACAGCTCGTCATGCAGCCCGTAAAGCGCGTGAAATGGTCCAAAGAAAAACAGCTTTGACTGGTGGAGGATTACCTGGAAAATTGTCTGATTGTACCTCTAGAGACCCTGAAGAATCAGAGATATTCCTCGTAGAGGGAGATTCGGCGGGTGGTACAGCCAAGCAAGGAAGAGATCGCTTCTTTCAGGCAATTTTACCACTAAGAGGTAAAATCCTGAATGTAGAAAAAGCCATGGAGCATAAGATCTATGATAACGAAGAGATCAAGAATATTTTTACCGCACTCGGGGTAAGTATTCGTGAAAACGAAGAAGGAGAGCGGGTGCTAGATATTTCTAAGCTGCGCTATCACAAAGTAGTCATCATGACGGATGCCGATGTGGATGGTAGTCACATTACGACTTTGATCCTAACGTTCTTCTTCCGTTATATGAAACCTTTGGTTGAAAATGGTAATATTTACATTGCCGCGCCGCCACTTTATTTAGTTAAAAAAGGCAAGCAACAACGGTATTGCTGGAATGATGAGGAACGCAAAGCAGCAATTCAAGAAATTGCTCCTGGCAATGAGAGCTCTGTAAAGATTCAACGCTATAAAGGACTCGGTGAGATGAATGCCGAACAGCTTTGGGTAACTACCATGGATCCTGAAAATCGGATGATGCGCCGGGTGTCTATTGATGATGCTTTTCAGGCAGATTTGACCTTCTCTATGCTAATGGGAGATCAAGTACCGCCAAGACGGGCATTTATCGAAGCCAATGCAAAATATGCAAATGTGGATGTTTAATAGCTAAACATTAATGTCAAGATAAACTCAAAATGGTTAGAGATTTTTTAATCTCTAACCATTTTTTTGGTAATGCATCAAATGTAAGGCTGTGCTCAAAAAAAATAACAAACAAT
>CAXIDD010000099.1:0-11668 GCA_964021975.1 uncultured Saprospirales bacterium
TTTCCACCAGGACCTTAAGTCGATCTGGCGTGGAATGTTGTTCTGAAAAACTATAACCAGCTGCCAATAATTCATCCCTACGGCTCAATAAATCTGCGGCTGTAGCAAATTGATCAGCTTGGAAAGCATTTAAATAAAAAGCGTTTGGTTTATCCTGTAAATGCCGCAATATCAATTGACGATATTGTTCGATTCGCAAGAACTCTATATCATTACGGTGGCCAGAAAATCCAAGATGATTTTCTAAGGTGTTTAATAGGCCCATTGGCCCAAGGTAAAGCTTTTGGTCTTCGGTCTGTTGAGGAATTGGGAAGAAAGATTGGTCAAAAGCAGTCCCGAAAATGATTACCATGAAAGCTGGATTTGATCAAAAGCGGCTTTAATTAAATTTAGCCGCCTGTTTCCGTTTTAAGTTTGTTGATTTGACTATCCCAAAGTGCTTTTTGGTCTTCAAGCTCATCATCATCACAATAATCTGTGACTTCAAGAATGGTTTCTCCAGTGACTGGAGATTTTTCTATTTTGAACTCTAAGAACTCATCAGGATCATCTGCATCTTCCCATTTAAAACGCAATAGTTCGTCCTCTGAGTCGTGCACTAAATCTGCTACTTCTTCTGAGCCTTCCCAAAAAAAGGAATAAGTAGAACCATTAATGTCTACTTCATCACAAAACCAACGAATTAGACAGGAGGGTGTCGTCAAAAACTGGTATAAGATGGTTGGAGAGGCCCGAAAAAGGTATTCGTTAGTAAATTTGATTCTTTCCATTGGGATGCATTGATTTTTCGTTAAGTTGGGTTTGGTGTATTTTACATTTAGCCCTTCCGTAATTAAGTAGGAAAGCAGGTATTCCTAATCCACAATAAAACGTAAAAAAACCATTTTTCCAAATTGCAATTTCTTTTCTTATGGTAATTCTTAATTTGCTGAAATAGCAAAGGGCGGAATTAAATGTCAGGATTTTTTATTTTACATTTTTTAGCTCAGCTCTTTTGGGGCCGTTTTTGAATTGGTTTGGGCCGCAATCTATTACCAAAATATTTTCTCATCTGATTTTTTGGTTTAGGAATATTGTGAGATACTTAGCTTCTAAATACGATGGCCTATTTTGGGGTAGATAGGACAAGTGAAATTTAGCTTTTCAAAAGCCTAACTTATAAGACACCTGAAACTAAGTAAATTTGCCCCTTGACAGATAAAGATTATTCTGGTATTTTTGTCAGCTATAAAGGGAAGCTTTTAGAGATAGACAGTTTCCCTTCAGATGAGGGATCAATCAATTAACGTTAAATTTAATGCAGAAAAAAAATCTACACATTCATTTGACTTCCTACCTGTTATCCCTTGTCTCAAACTATTCAGATTTTAGATTGTAACATTCCATTAAGTAAAAAGAGTTTGCATGAGACAGCTAAAGATTACAAAATCTATTACTAATCGTGAGAGTCAGTCCCTCGAGAAGTATCTACAAGAAATCGGTAAAGTAGACTTGTTGACACCTGAAGAAGAGGTAGAGTTGGCCAAACGAATCAAACAGGGAGACCAAGCTGCTCTCGAAAAATTGACAAAAGCTAACCTGAGATTTGTTGTCTCTGTGGCTAAGCAATATCAAAACCAAGGATTATCGTTGAGTGATTTAATTAATGAAGGAAATTTGGGTTTGATCAAAGCGGCTCAACGTTTTGATGAAACTAGAGGTTTCAAATTTATCTCTTATGCGGTTTGGTGGATTCGCCAGTCGATTTTACAAGCATTGGCCGAACAGTCAAGAATTGTGCGTTTGCCACTTAACAAAGTAGGATCTCTAAATAAAATTAATAAAGCATTCTCAGAGCTGGAGCAAGAGTATGAAAGAGAACCTTCTTCAGATGAGCTAGCGGACATGCTGGATATCCCTACAGAAGAAGTTGAAACGACTTTAGGGGTGGCAGCTCGCCACGTTTCTATGGATGCTCCTTTTGTCGAAGGAGAGGACAATTCTCTATTGGACGTACTAGAAAATAGTGCTACTCCCGGTACAGATTCTGCCTTGGAGTACAAAGAGTCGCTACGTAAAGAAATCGAACGTTCCTTAAGTACCTTGACAGAACGCCAGTGTGATGTAATCAAGCTCTACTTTGGAATCGGTGTAGAACACCCCATGTCACTAGAGGATATTGGTGAAAAATTTGGACTGACCAGAGAGCGGGTGCGCCAAATTAAAGATAAAGCCATTAATAAATTGCGCTCAGCTAGTAGAAGTAAGTTGTTGAAACACTACCTAGGAGCTTAGGTTTGAATAGATATTAAGATAAAAAAATGGATGTGCGCAAGCACATCCATTTTTTTTATTAGTCTTCTTCACTATCCCTCAAAATAGGAACAGATCGATTGATACTTTCTTGTAAAGAGATAAAGGTTTCCGTACGTTGAATACCTTCGATCTTCTGGATTTTATCATGTAATACATTTCTTAAGTGATCGGTATCTTTACAAATGATTTTTGCAAAAATATTGTATAACCCAGTTGTATAATGCGCTCCAACTACCTCGGGTATTTCATGTAAGGATGCGGCAACCTTATCATACAAAGAGCTTTTGTCTAAATAAATGCCTAAAAAAGCAGCGATATCATAACCCAGTTTATTGTGGTCTACATTAAGTTGGTAACCGTTGACAATACCCGCCTCTTCTAATTTTTTCATACGCACATGAATGGTGCCACCTGAAACAAAGAGCTGTTTTGCAATTTCAGTATAAGGAATTTTAGCATTCTCCATGAGAATAGCTAGAATCTGTCGATCTAATTGATCTAAGTCATTTATTTTGCCCATTTGTTTGGCGTTTCTTTAATGATGGAGGCTTTTTGTTAGTATTCGTTTAAACAAGATAGCTAGTAATTAGAAATTATTCAAATAGCTTTTCAATTACTTAAATGCTTGGCTATTGATTTTGTATTATCAATAAAGCGCCTACTTTGCACCTCTTAAAGCAAAACAAGTAATGGCATTGTTGCAGAAAATAGGTGAAATTTACAGAAGTGGTTAAAAAAACAGTCGATTTACCCAACATAAAATACCTACTTTTGTATTTATTCTGTCTTCCCGGTCGATTGACTTAAGGATGAAGTCCAATAATGAAATGAGATATTCTAAATCATGCAGCAAAAAAATAATAGGATTCAAAAAGTCTATCTTTGGCTACCAGTAATGTTATCTATTGTATTGGTGGTAGGCATCTTGATTGGTTCAAGACTTACAGGATCTTCTGCTAGTTCTACTTCTAATACCGCCCAGATGGCAGCTCAGCGGTCTAGCCAAGGTAAAGTCGAACAATTGCTCCGCTTTATTGAGTCCAAATATGTGGACGAAGTAGATCGCGAACAGCTCGTTGACGAAGCCATAGAAAGTATATTAAAGCAATTGGATCCTCATTCTTCATACATTTCAAAAGAAGATATTAGTCGGGTAACCGATGATTTAGATGGGAATTTTGAAGGGATTGGTGTAGAATTTATGATTCTAGAAGATACTATAGTAGTCGTATCAGCTATTTCGGGAGGACCAGCCGCTAGCGTTGGTATTCGGGCCGGAGATAAAATTGTACAAGTTGAAGATTCTACCGTTGCAGGAGTTGGTATGACCAATGCTGGTATTGTTGCTTTATTAAAAGGAGAGAAAGGTACCGAGGTGGAGGTTGGAATATACCGTCCTGGGCTAGAAGATATCCAGTACTTTAAGATCACAAGAGATGAGATTCCTATCTATAGTGTTGATGCATCTTATATGATTAGTGAAACGACTGGATACATAAGAATCAATCGGTTCCGAGCTACTACAGATCGAGAATTTATTGATGCCCTAGAAAAGTTGGAGACCAATGGTATGGAAGACCTGATGCTCGATCTAAGGCAAAACCCTGGTGGTTATCTACAAAAAGCAGCCAATATGTTGAACCAGCTCTTTGATGAAAAAGGGGATTTAATGGTTTATACGCAGGGACGTTCGGTCAACCGGGCCAATTATAAAACTACCGGTCGGGGTATTTTTAACATCGATAAAATAGCCGTTTTGATTAATGAAGGGAGTGCATCTGCTTCCGAGATTGTGGCAGGCGCCATTCAAGATCATGATCGGGGCATTATTGTTGGTCGCCGTTCTTTTGGGAAAGGCCTGGTGCAAGAGCGATATCAGCTAAAGGATGGTTCCGCTTTACAGTTGACGATTGCACGGTACTACACTCCGTCTGGTCGTTCCATTCAGAAGCCATATGAAGATTTGGACGCCTACCAAAATGACTTTAATGAACGTTATGAGTCAGGAGAATTGTTATCAGAAAACAATATCAGTATTCTAGATTCTACTCGTTATTTTACAGATAATGGCCGAGTTGTTTTTGGTGGTGGTGGGATTTCACCAGATGTTTTTGTACCGATTGACACCAGCGTTTTAGATCCTACTTATACCAAACTGAATCAGTATGTAGCGAATTTTAGTTTCAACTATTTTGAAAATAATCGGAATGAATTGTCCGGACTTTCCATCGAAGAGTTCGTAGGAAATTATCAAATTAGTAGCAATACTTACGAATCTTTTATTCAATATGCTTTGGAACAGGCTCCAAAGTTAGCACCTGAAAAAGTGAATAACTTAAATCCAAAACTACAGCAGCAGTTAAAGGAAAATATAAAAGCCCGCATCGGCAAACAGCTATTTGATGATGAGGGCTTTTATCGAGTGATCAATAGTACGGATCCGATGATTACTTCTGCGCTGGATGCCTTAAAGGATTATAAAAATATCCTAAAAAGAAAGCAGTTTAAAAATTAATAATGTAGTAGATACGGATTGCATCCGCATCTACAATTACGGATTACAATCCGCATCATACATTATGATCCGCCTCTGCTTAATATGCCGTCTGCTGAAATCTCTAAATCAGTATCTGGAATATCACTAGCGGTTAAATCCCTTACCAGTTGTATGGCTCTTTTCTGAGGATCAAATTTAGGGCCGTGAGTTTTCATCTGATAAATGGGTAAGATTTTTCCATCGACAAATTGGCCTTCATCGTCTACGCGTAAGCTTACAATTGGAGCTACCCCGTTGACACCTCTCACGTTAAAGCGACCATAGGTACAAAAATTACCAAGACTATAGCAGATCAAACGATCGTTATAAAGCTCCATGGCGCGGGTAACGTGCGGGCCGTGCCCAAAAACAATATCGGCACCTGCATCCACCACCGCGTGGGCAAAATTATATACATTTCCACGATTCTCTCCGTAATAAGTTTCCGTTTTGCGCGTCACATGCTGATGTTTGGAGCCCTCTGCACCACCGTGGAAAGAAACAATAATGATATCACATTTGGGTACCAAAGAAGCTACAATGCTTTTAGCACGACTCAGGTTACGGACATCACAAGTTCCACTATTGGGAGCAAATGCACAAAAACCGTACTTAATACCGTCTCTTTCGATAATAGCCGTTTCATCTGTACCCGCTAAGCCTGCGTAAGCAATATCTAGCTCATCTAACACTGCTTTGGTCTTGTTGCGGCCAGTTAGGCCAAAATCACCAGAATGGTTATTAGCGAGACTCAATAGGTCAAAACCAGCATTAGCAAAATGTTGTCCATAAGATTCTGGAGACCGGAACACATAACAAGCATCTGGGTTACTACAGCGTTTGGCTGTACCTCCACTATCCAATATAGTCCCTTCTAAATTTCCAAAAGTAACATCGGCTACTAAGAGGCTGTCTTGTACACTAGCTAGCATATCCTTACCTCCATTCGCTGGTAAATAACTCTTGGATGGATAATTGGTACCCAGCATCATATCTCCAACGCCGATGATGTGATGATACTTTGGAGTGTCTATAGGTGGGGGAGTAGTATCAATACTTATTTCCGTTGTATTAGATACTAAACTAGCAGTAGCTATTGCCTTATCTCCAGCGTTTGGCTGCTGACAATTGGTAAGCGAAGAAGCGAGTAGAAGTACGAAAAAAAGACTTCCCAGCGGGAAGTCTTTTTTGATAAACATTGATGTCATAAATGTAGATTATTAATCCAATGATTGATTAACTGCTGAGGAGGCTTTGACTAGCTCACGGTATTCCGCAGGCGTCAAACCATCCATTACATAATTAATAGGATTTACCTTATTCCCTTTATAGTGGATTTCATAGTGGCAGTGTGGAGCAGTAGAGGTTCCAGTACTACCAACTTCTCCTATTTTTTGTCCCCGCTTCACTTTCTGTCCTTTTTTCACGACAATTTTTGAAAAGTGGGCATATAAAGTTTCATATCCATAGCCGTGATCAATAATTACATTGTGTCCATAGCCATGACTAATTTTTTCTACTCTTTTAATGACACCATCACCAGCTGCCTGAACAGGCGTCCCAGTAGGTGCAGTAAAATCTATGCCAGCATGCATTTTACGCGTTTTGTAAATCGGGTGTATCCGATAGCCAAAACCAGATAAATGACGTACTGCTCTAGGTAGGCGATCCTGATTGACTGGTTTAATTGATGGAATCGCAGCATACATTTTCTCTTTTTCCTTAGACATCGTAACAATAGTATCTAAAGATTTAGATTGAAGAACCATTTGGTGCTTCAACTTACGTAGCCGACGCTTAGCATCCACTATGACGTCTCCTTCTGATAGCCTATTGAATTTTTCAAACCCATTGTGACCACCGACACCACCTTCGATGACATTATCATCAATAGGGTCCATACCAAAAACCATTCGGTAGGCATAGGCATCCTTTTCTAATAGGTGATCTAATTCTTCATTGACTTGATTCATGTCGGTTAGCATCTTATCATACTCTCCAGCCATCTGCTGAATTTCTGATCTTAGTGCCCTGACTTCCGGTGATGGAAAATACCGGTGAAGAATTAAGGTGAATAAAACGGCCGTCATAATAGCGGCACAAACAAATCCAAAAACCCGTATAATCCTAGTACTTAAGGATTCTTCTACCTTCTCGTATCGAAGGCTTTGGGTGTTGTAAACAAACTTTTCCTTTCTCATGAATGGTTGATCTTAGTCATTTTTCTAAATTTGCAGCAAATTGCCAGTGTTCATGGGCATCAACTGAAATTTAATAGACCTCCCCTTTGTTAATAGAGCTAAATACTCTTGAGGGTAAATTTAAACGCCAAGTTGATAAATCCAAAATATAATTTACTTTTTTAGATAAATCTGTAAACAATTGGCGTACAAAGCTTCTTTTTGAAATCAAAAAAATGATAAAAAATGTTGTTTTCTCTCTAAATTTTTCAATGAACAAACGAACATTTCGGTACCTTTGTTCATAATGGAGAGCAAATATGAGTAGAACAACTGATATTAAGTGTTAATTAAGAAATATTTAACGGACGTTAAACAAACACAATATACGATATGATGACATCCAGTGAGATCCGCCAAAAGTTTATGGATTTCTTTGAATCGAAAAAACATAAGATAGTACCTTCTGCCCCTATTGTTAATAAAGATGACCCTACTTTATTATTCACAAATGCCGGCATGAATCAGTTTAAAGATTTATTTCTGGGCAACCAAACGACTGATAATCCAAGGATTGCAGATACCCAAAAATGTCTTCGAGTGTCTGGTAAGCACAACGACTTAGAAGAAGTTGGACGCGATAGTTACCACCATACCATGTTTGAGATGTTGGGGAACTGGTCAATTGGAGACTATTTCAAAGAAGAAGCGATTGCATTTGCTTGGGAGCTATTAACCGATGTTTATGGCTTGTCAAAAGATCGTTTATACGTCTCTGTATTTGAGGGGGATGAAGACTTGAAGTTATCTGCCGATGAGGAAGCTGCTAATTTTTGGAAGGCATATGTCCCGGCAGATCGCATCTTATATTTTGACCGCAAGGATAATTTCTGGGAAATGGGAGATACTGGCCCCTGTGGCCCCTGCTCTGAAATACACGTTGATTTACGAACTGAAGAGGATCGTGCTAAAGTAGATGGTGGTACTTTGGTAAATATGGATCATCCCCTGGTGATTGAAATATGGAACTTGGTATTCATCCAGTTCAACCGGAAAGCTGATGGTAGTTTGGAAGAATTGCCAAACAAACACGTGGATACAGGAATGGGCTTTGAGCGTCTAACCATGGCCATTCAAGGTAAAACATCTAATTACGACACCGATATTTTTACACCTTTTATTCAGGCTCTAGAAAAAGAGTCAGGCATTAAATATACGTTTAGTTACGAAGCAGATGCTAAAACAGATATTGCGATGCGGGTCATTGCAGATCATCTTCGTGCCGTAAGTTTCGCAATTGCAGATGGACAATTACCAAGTAATACCGGGGCAGGATATGTGATCCGTCGGATCTTGCGTCGAGCCGTTCGCTATTATTATTCCTTCTTGAATATTAAGCAACCTTATATCTACCGGTTAGTAAATTTATTGGCAGATCGTTTTGCCCACGTTTTCCCAGAGTTGGTTGCTCAAAAAGATCAGGTAGCTAGAATTATTGAAGGGGAAGAAAAAGCCTTCTTGAATACACTCGAGAATGGTTTGAGTCGTTTTGCTTCTTTGGAAATAAAAAATAAAGTAATCGACGGCCAGGATGCTTTCGAATTGTATGATACTTATGGTTTTCCAATTGATCTGACGCGTTTGTTAGCAGAGGAGAATGATTGGACCGTAGATCTGGATGGTTTTGATAAAGCTCTAGCTGCTCAAAAGGCAAGATCCCGTAAAGATGCGGTGAAGTCAGTGGGCGACTGGACAACCGTGCACGAAGGCGAAAGCGTAGAATTCGTCGGCTATGATGATTTGGTGGTGGAATCGACACAAATCTTGAAATACCGAACCGTTCAAATTAAGAAGAAAAACCAGTATCAGGTGGTGTTGCAACAAACGCCTTTCTACGCTCAAAGTGGTGGGCAGGCAGGAGATACGGGGACTTTAATGAGTACAGATGAGCAAATCAAAGTCTTGGATACTCAAAAAGAAAATGATTTGATCATTCATATTGTAGATCGTTTACCTCGTAAATTGGAGGCCAATGTCCGAGCTGAAGTGCAGGCAACCAAACGACAAGCAACTTCTAATAACCACTCCGCAGTCCACTTGATGCATGCTGCTTTACACCAAGTGATTGGTACGCACGCACTACAAAAAGGCCAGGATGTAGACCACAAGCGCCTACGTTTTGACTTCTCCCATTTTCAAAAAATGACGGATGAGGAATTACAAAAACTAGAAGATACCGTCAACGATAAAATACGGGCCAATATCCAACTAGACGAGCAGAGGGCTATTCCTGTAGAAGAAGCAAAAGCGGCTGGTGCCATGATGTTGTTTGGTGAAAAATATGGTGATCTAGTCCGGATGATTACTTTTGACCCAGACTTTTCCCGAGAGCTATGTGGAGGGACGCATGTGCAAGCAACTGGAGAGATTGGCTTGTTTAAAATTATATCTGAAAGCGCCGTTGCTGCCGGAATTCGTCGGATTGAGGCTATTACGGCGGATCAGGCACAAAACTTTATCAAAACCGAGTTAGGGACTTTAGATGCGTTGCGGGACTTATTTAAAAATAGCAAAGATGTATTGCGTAGTGCTTCTGCTTTACAAGATGAAAATAAGGCCCTGAAAAAAGAGATTGATCGTTTACAAGCTGCGCAAGCAGCTGGCCTGAAACAAGATTTGTTAAAATCAGTAAGTCAGCAAAATGGGGTTAACTTCTTAGCTAAACGTTTGCCTTTGCAAGACAGTAACGCCATTAAGAACTTGGCGTATCAATTAGAGAAAGAACTGGGCAATGCTTTAATTGTTTTTGCCGCAGAAATTAAGCAAAAACCACAAATCATGATCGTAGTATCTCGTGAATTGGCCGAAGCTGGTACCTATCACGCTGGTAACATGATTCGAGAACTGGCTAAAAACATCAAAGGTGGAGGTGGCGGACAGCCCTTCTTCGCCACCGCAGGTGGCAAGGATGTCAATGGCTTGGATGCCGTAATCGAGCAAGCTGCTACTATGGTTTAAAATAGATAAGTGCCCAAAGTTTTAATCAACTTTGGGCACTTGTTTTTAACTTTGACATTAAACAAACAAATACCTCAGTGGCATTTGCATCCATTTCTTGGATTTGGATGTTAAAAAAACGTAATTTTGTGGCCGATTTCGGTCACCTAATAATTAATATAATTTTTTCCTAACCAAATCTGGGTTATTAAGGATGAGTAATACCACTTTCTTTGACCAATTCGCTAAGCGCCACATTGGTCCTAATGCTACAGAGTTAGCTACGATGCTTGAAGTTATTGGAGTTGATTCACTAGATCAGCTTATTGATGAAACAGTTCCTGCAAATATTCGGATAGAGGGCCAGTTGGATATTCCACCGGCTATGACCGAATATGCTTATTTGCGAGAGCTAAAACAAACAGCAGCCCTAAACAAGGTCTACAAGTCCTACATCGGCTTAGGTTATTACAATACGATTACACCATCCGTTATTCTACGGAATGTATTCCAAAATCCAGGATGGTATACTCAATACACTCCTTATCAAGCAGAGATTGCTCAAGGACGTTTGGAAGCCTTGCTGAACTTCCAAACCATGGTTAGTGACCTGACGGGACTACCCATTGCCAATGCTTCCTTATTAGATGAAGGGACCGCTGCTGCTGAAGCAATGGCGATGTTTTACAGTCAGAAAAATAAGAGAAATAAAGGGGCTGCGATCAATAAATTGTTGGTTTCTGATAAAGTGCTACCACAAACTATTGAGGTACTACAAACCAGAGCTAATCCTCTGGGTATTGAAGTTGTCGTTACTGATATTCTGAATGCAGAGCTAGATGATCAAACTTTTGGCATCCTCTTACAATATCCTGCGGCAGATGGTACCGTAGAAGATTATCGCGCTTTAGCAGCTGAAGCCAATGACAAAGAGATTTATGTAACCGTTGCCGCAGATATTTTGGCACTTACGTTGTTGACTCCTCCTGGAGAATGGGGCGCAGATGCAGTTGTCGGAAATACGCAGCGTTTTGGAGTGCCAATGGGATTTGGCGGACCGCACGCCGCTTATTTTGCAACGAAAGAAACCTTTAAACGACAGATTCCAGGCCGAATCATCGGTGTTTCCGTTGATAGTCAAGGAGATGCAGCTTTAAGAATGGCCTTGCAGACAAGAGAGCAGCATATCCGTCGGGAAAAAGCTACCTCTAATATCTGTACCGCACAAGCTTTACTAGCCATTATGGCAGGAATGTATGCTGTATACCACGGTCCGGAAGGTTTGCAAGCTATTGCTAAACGGGTTCATGCTTCTGCACGCATTCTGGCTAATAATCTAGAATCATTAGGGTTCAAACAAACGAACGCTAACTACTTTGATACCCTTACTGTTCAAGCAGACGCAGAGACGCAAGACAAAGTGAAGCTGGTCTCAATGGTCGAAGGGGTGAATTTTCATTATTCTACCAATGCAATACACATCAGCCTTGATGAAACTACTTTAGTGGAAGACATTGCACAAATAGTACGCATTTTTGCACAAGCTAAGGGCGTAGTTGCTGATTTTGATGAAAACATCTCAGATGATATGCAAATTCCTGCTTCCTTGAATCGGAGTAGTGAATATTTAAGCCACCCAGTATTTAATAGCTACCAGACC
>CAXIDD010000100.1:0-11538 GCA_964021975.1 uncultured Saprospirales bacterium
TAAAGGAGACAAAAAAGTAGCTGCTTCTGTATTTGTCCAATTAATAGTGCTGGGATCAAAAGATACAGCTGCTTGAATAATGGTACTATCTCCTGCCTGTATGGCAAAATCTGGTCCTAAATCTAAATCGAGTCCACCACTCCCTCCGATGGTAAAGTTACTATTGGTTAGACAATCATTAGCATCCTGGATTGTCAAATCATAGTTGCCTGGCACAAGACTAGCATCCGTTAAAGGAAAATTATTGACTCCCGTAAAAAATTGGCCATCTGCGCTGTACTCATACGGACCTAAACCTCCTTGAATATTTTCAATAATTAAGGCCGAAGAACTGCCGCCACATCCAGAGGAATCTCTGCCAAGTCTCACCGATAATGGGGCTGGAGCACGCAACTCATAGTTAGCTGTTTTTTTGCATCCTCCCAAATCACTAACTTCTAATTCATAAACTCCCGCGGTTAAGTTTTCAATCATTTGGCCGTTTTCGCCGGTACTCCAGCTGAATAGATAAGGCCCACTGTTCCCAGTTACCGTTCCTAAAAGAGCTCCGTCTGAAGCATCCGAACAACTGACCCCAAAACCTCCATAATCAACGGAGGGGGCAATACTTAGGTCGAAATCACTAATGGCCACCGTTATGCTTTGATCGGGTTCTGCCCTGCAGCTTGAATTATTGGAGGCGACACTTCGCAAAGTATAGGTGGTGGTTTTTGCCGGACTTACCGAGAATCGGTCTCCATTTTGGATATTCCTTAAAAATAAAGAGCCCGCTTGATCATCTGATACTTCAACGGTATACGAGCCAGTAGCCGGAAGATCAAAGGTAATCGCGGTGGTATCTCCCAGACAAATAGTTGCATCTCCACTGAGGCTTCCTGAAATTGAATTTTCAAAGTTTAAATTCACATTAACTATACTATCACAACCACCAGCTGCTCCACCAATAAAAATTTCTGTACCAATTGGATTTTGCTCGCTATAAACCGTATTATTGACTCGAAGGGTATCGCCACTACACAGCGTTTGTGTTAGATCGAAAACTTTAGGCCCACCACTATATACTTCTATAGACTGATTTAAATCCATTTGGCAATTCAAATCAATAACATCCTGTAGCACTACAAATACCTGATCTAAAGTATCTGGATAATCTACCGGACAAATAGAAATAGATCGATTGTTGGTAAGAGAAATCAAAGTATCTAACTGATCGGGGCCTTCAAAACTTAAATAGTAGCGCAATAAAAAAGGCCCGTTTCCGGTAAAGGTAATATCGAGGGTACGGCAAGCAGTATCACAGGTACTGCCGCTGAGGTTATACTGTACGCTTATTGGCTCAACCTCTGAACGAACGGCCCCACCTAAATTAGAGAAAGTGGGACAACTATTCACATCATTTACTGCTAATAAACGGATGGTGGCAGCGGTGTCTATTTGGACTTGGATAGTATCTCTATTACTTAATCCAGCTCTGGTAAATGTATCTCCATTAATGGTATAATCTACGGTGTATGGCCCACTGCTTGTAGGAAGATTGAAGTAAAAAGTTTCTAAAAAGGGTTCACAAAAACTACAAGTTTCACACTCCAGAGAAATCTCGCTATCTGCCAGGTCTAAACGTCCAGGTGGTGCTGGAAAACTTACACAAGAAGTAAAACTCTGCCAATTGGCAGGATTTGCAATCCGTTGAATCCAATCGGATTGAGTCGTCTCATCGAAGGGGCCAGCATAGGCTAAAAAGTCAGAAGCCACAGCGACTGGTGCCATATTGAAGCAGGTCATTAATTCTATTGGAAGTCCAGAATTTTGGGTATCACCGCCGAAGGGAGTCCAGTTGGTAAGGGTATTAAAAGCGAAAAGTAAGCGGCCATCATCATAACGAGCATCATGACTAAAGCCTGCAAATCCAGAGGTGGTGCCATTGAACCAAGTACCACCTTGCATGAAAAAGATTTGATCTCCTCCATTATTTAAATTGACATTATTTGCGGTATCATTCAGGGCGATCACCGACCAAAGGGTATCCGGACCTACAACTTTTAAGTCTCCTCCAATCCCTTGCGCTTGCAGGGTAATAACGGTACCCGCAGGTATTAAACCACCCGTACGGCGCATCCGTACAACCCCTTCAGAATTACCGAAAGTATTGGCGTTCTCTCTTTCCCAACCATTATCTGTTAGGTCTATTTCTGTATCTGGCAAAATATCTTTGAAACATACAAAGCTGATGAGATCTTCACCTGTATTGCCGCTACAAGCTGCATTATTGGCGTTGACCGCAATGACAGCCAGATCACCAGGCTGTAGGATAGTTTGCGCGGATAAGTAATCACCTAAACATAAGCAGAAGAAAGCAAGCAGTAATTTTGTTTGCTGAGCTGAAAGCACCATGAGGTTTCTCGGTTTGTGGGTCAGATCGTGAAGGGGCAAATGTAACTCAATAACGAAAGAGTTAAACACCAAAGTGTGTGCTTATTTTTATTTTTTGTTATCTATTTGACTTTAGTATTTTTTTTGACCCCTGCCAGTCGGGAGAGACACACCCGAGGCAATCTAAATCTGGCCTTCTCCTTTTTCCAATACTTCCCAAGTATGGTCTGATAGCATTTTTACAGTGCCTAAAAAGGTGTAAGGTGGGTTACTTCCCCATTCCTTTGGCCCGACCATGGATAATACATATTTGCCATTGCTGCGTTCGTAGAGGTGATAGGTAAAACTAATCAGGGGTTCAAAGTTAATCTCTGCGAGGTAAATCTTTTCAGAGATGGTCACGCGATCATAGATGGTTTTAGCTTGCTCCGCCAGTAATTCGATTTGTTTGCGAATTTGATCTAGTTGCAAATCAGTCTGCTCATACATAGCAGATACAGCCCGGCCCTTAACACGCCCTTTATCGATGGGTTTAATAACGGCTCCACCTACCGTATGTGCATAGGGTAATAAATGTGGATTTTCGGCTACTAAATCCTTATCAATAGGATTATAGTTCTCTTCTGCTGCTTGATTTTTTTCTTCCGCCATGTCTGCTAACTTTGCAATTGTAATTTTATCTAAAAGAGGCTTTCGCCGAAAGGCCATTAGAACGGATTTCCAGCTATAAAGTTTAACGGGAATACGAATAGCAAGTTTAAACGATTGATATAAAATATTCTTAAAAAGTGTACCGTTGAATTAAAAATCATGTTTATGCTTTTGTTAATCTCCTCTTTTTTACTGTTTTACAACTCGTCAATTGCCTGGACGGATGATACCACCCATGACTTTGGTGATTTGATTCTAAAGGAAACATATTTTCATGAATTCAACTTCCAGAATGTCGGTGAGGAACCAATCCGAATTGATAATATCCGACCAAGTTGTGGTTGTACAATCCCTGATTGGAGTACAGACCCCATACAACCTGACTCGATGGCAAGTATTCGGGTGCAGTTCGTTCCTAATCAGACGGGATACACGCGCAAACCGATCAAAGTCTTTTTTAGTGGACAAAAAAAAGCCGAAAAATTATACCTGGAAGCTTACGTTGAAAGAAAAGACTAGGTATACTATCCATTTTTCTAAGGACTTCATCGATCTTAACCAATCCCTAACATTTACGAAGTGATAATTTAATTTATCTTTACGCTCCGAACCTGGCAAGCTTAAACTCGTCAGGTCTTTTATTCAACAAAACCTAGGTAGAATGGGATTCCTGATGTTCCTGTTGGTCTTTTATATTTTGGTCAGTATTAGCTTATTCTTTTTATTCCCCAAAGCCGGTGTAGAAGGCTATAAAGGTCTTATTCCAGGATTGAATTTCGTGGAATGGTGCAAGCTGGTGGGGCGTAAGCCTTTACACGCTTTGCTCTTATTGGTACCGATTGTCAATATCTTCATCTTTGCTGGATTGGCGGTTGATTTAGTGCGTTCTTTTAAGAAATATGACCTGTGGCATTCAGCGGCCGCTATCCTAATAACACCTATCGCCTTTGCTTATTTAGGCTTGAGTAAAGAGGAGCAATATGATGGTCCAACCAGAGATAAGGAGCAAGCTTATATGGATGAATTGGCTGCGGCCAAAGAAAAAGGCAGTAAGCGTCAAATCAAGAAACTTGAACAAAACAACCCTTACCATAAGTCTCCTTTCAGAGAATGGATTGAGGCTGTGGTATTTGCAGTATTTGCAGCAGCTTTTATTCGGATGTTTTTAATTGAAGCTTATGTCATCCCAACACCTTCCATGGAAGGATCCTTGATGACCGGCGACTTTTTGTTTGTAAGCAAAGCTACTTATGGAATTCGCCTGCCACAGACCGTGGCGATGATTCCCTTGTTACATAACCGTATTCCAATTTTGAATAAGGAATCTTACCTAGAGAAGCCTAGTCTCGAGTACAAGCGCCTGCCAGGGTTTAAAAAAGTGGAGCGTATGGACCCTGTGGTTTTCAATTACCCAGAAGGTGATAGCGTTTACATTTTCCCAGAACGGACTTGGAGTATTTATGATTACCAGCGGGAGGCTATTCCAGCACCTTATGCCACACGCATAGACAATGGGCAAGTACCTTTGGTGACCCGTCCGATGGATAAAATGGATCACTACATTAAGCGCTGTGTTGCTGTAGCAGGCGACTCCTTAGAAATCCGCGATCGGGCCATCTACATTAATGGAGAAGAAGTACCTTTCCCAGAACATGTACAATTCCTTTATCAGTTGGATAACCGCAACGGTACCATTGCACCTCGTAACTATGATGATTTGGGTATTTCAGATGGTGACTTAGCGGGTCAACTTGGAGATCAGTCTATTTTTTACTTAGGAAAAGAGGAAGCTGAAAAGATTAAAGCCGCCGACCCTAGTGCGAATATTGAGCCCTTCGAATATGGAGAATTGTATGACAAACCTGGAATAGTTTTCCCTCATGATGCGGAAAATTATCCGGAATGGAACAGAGACAATTATGGCCCTATTTACATCCCTAAGGCTGGAGTAACGACCAAATTGACCCCACAGAATATCAAAATGTACGAGCGTATCATTCGAGTATACGAAGAGAACGACTTGCAGATAAATGGCGATCAATTCATCATCAATGGTACACCGACGGATGAATATACTTTCCAACAGAACTATTACTGGATGATGGGAGACAATCGCCACAATTCAGAAGACTCCCGTATTTGGGGTTATGTACCGGAGAAAAACATTGTAGGCCGTCCATTAATTATCTGGTTCTCTACCAAAAATGGTAGCATTGGCAATGGCGTCAATTGGAAACGGATCTTTAAGAACGCGGCAAAAAGTTAACACAACTGCTTAAAAAGTTCTAAAACAGGTCCAGAATTGACTTTTGGACCTGTTTTTTTGTTAGTCTTATTTATCTCAATAGGATATTAATAACCATTCAGAACTTCAAACTTACCATTCAGAACATTTCTGCCATTTTTTTTTGTTTTCAAACTACAATTATTTAGTTTTCCACATCATAATTTCGACCTACATTATCAACTTAAGGTGACTTTCACCTGCTACAACATGAAAAAATGAGACGAATTTTTACTTTTATACTAGGCTTATGCCTTATCTTAATTACGATTAGTGCGCAAGGTGCTAATTTCAGTGTGACCAATTTAAATGACTCCGGTCCAGGTTCTTTAAGGCAAGCCTTCCAAGACGCTGAAGCTAATGGAGATAGTGAACAAGATATTATATCTATAGATATAGCCGGTACTATCAATTTAACAACGGCTAACTCGCCTGGCTTCAACCTATTACCAAACCTAAATAATGTATCTATCATTGGACATTCGAGTGGCACCACACTAAGACGCGATCCTAGTGTTTTTGGGCGTTTTTTCCAAATAACTAGCAGTCAAATCAGTGGTATTGTTTTTGACGGAGGAAATTCTATTCTAACCGGTGGAGCTTTATTTGTAAGTGGAACATCAGTTATAGAATCCTGTACCTTTTTGAATAATGTGGCGGGTAGTAATGCTCATCCAGGTGGAGACAATACAGGTTTTGGTTCAGGTGGCGCAATTAGAGTTAATGGAAGTGACGCTGTTTTAACGCTGAATGATTGTACATTCACAGAAAACAGAGCACAGAATGGTGCTGCGATTCGCATATTCCCAGGTGCTACTATCAATTTAAACAATTGTACTTTTTCAGGTAACATTGTTGATAACGGCGGTAATGACGGGACCCAATCTACTATTTACAACCAAGGTACAGCTAATCTAGTTGGTAATGTTATAGCTAATACGGTCCCCGAAGGAACTCCTGATTTATATGATGTAGGCACTACTATTGAAATTAACATAAACAATTTGGTAGAAATCTGTAATGGCCCAGGATGTACTACCGGTGGCGCAGCAAGTGGTTTTGCCTTTACTCAAGACCCACAGCTTGGTCCACTACAGAATAATGGTCAAGGTATTCCCACATTTGCTATTTTACCATCTAGTCCTTTAATTGACTTCAATATTGGCACTTTTCCAGTAGGAACTGAAGTTATGCAAAATGAAGGCGACCTAGTTAAAGATTTACCTGTGATGGGTCAATGGAGTAAAGCTTTCTTGATATTAATCCTTTTGGGAAGTAGCTTATTCCTCTTACTATCTCGTAAAAACAACTTCTAGTTGGCACAAAGAAGTGACCAAAAAAATAGACCCAAAAGTGAATTTTGGGTCTATTTTTTTGCTACCTGCTCCATTAGTTGCAAATAAGTGGCCTTCAACAAACTATCGACTTGGACGCCATTGCTCCCCCAGGTCGTCTTAATCTGCTTTTCGGGGGTAATATATTCGATGTAAAAATAACGATTACCTGGCTGATCGATTCCCATTTTTGAATCGTCCATTTCTTCTAGGGTCTTAAACAAAGTTTTACAGGTTTTTCTACGGACAGGTTCTAAAGCTTGCATGGAATCCTGGCGAATATCATGCTGGAATAATTGACCATTATCTAGGAGGAGATATGCGTTTTGTGCACCAACAAACCCACCACCGTTCCCAAATTGGATCCGTGTTTCTGAGAGTTCAGTTGGGGTATATTTTTTTGTTTTACAAGAAAGAAAACCCAATAGACAAGAACAGCTTAAGAGTAAAATATATTTGTTCATGCCTTAAATTTAAGGAAAGATCTGCAAATAATTCAGACCTATTTTTGCCTCAACTCGGTATAGGTATAGCCTTGACTCATTCTTTGGAGCACTATTGCGATACTTGGTTTGACTTGCTTAGGAAGATTTTTACAATGATGCCACTCCAGTTCTTTAAATTTATGCCGTTCCTTAGATACTGGTTTCCCACTCCAGCGCTGGGCTTTAAAAAAGAGTACTAAGCGGCCAGATTTATTTTTAAAGTAATGTAAGGTATGGAGTAACTGTAAATCTGATTCCTTTAAGATGATACCGGCTTCCTCCCAGCTTTCTCGTACCAAAGCTTGCTTAGCGGTTTCATCAGGTTCGATTTTTCCACCGACAAGGGTATAAGCTCCGCCGTTATATTTCGTTTGTTTAAGCATAAGAATCTTGCCAGAATCCTCCAAAATCAGCCGCACACGCAAAGACATCTTGCCTTGTCCCATAGGATTTATTTATTGACTAAAAAGGTTCTTAACTGAATTATTTTCAGACAATTAAATACCAAAAATAGCTCCTTAATATTAACTGTATGTAAAATTATTTTATCAAAATCGTAGATCTTTTTTTACTTACTTACGAAACTAAAAAAAATGGTCTCCTTCTGTTTTTTTGGCCCTTATGGGGATTATTATGTATATTTGCCTTGGATTATATAGTGTAAAGCAGCGCTTTAAAGGTTATTTACGTTTCTATTCTTCCAGCTTTTTTAAGTTTTCAGTAATTCAAAAATTAAATTTCAATCTTGAGAATTACATATCCGATTAGAATCCAAACCTTAAGCCAATTCACTATAAGCATTTTTAAAAGCCCACTTTTCCCTGAGGTCCAATGAGTATTTCCTAATCAATCTCAAAAGAAAACAGTCTTAATTATGGCTAAGTATTACGAAAATGTGCTTGAAACCATAGGCAACACTCCACTAATCAAGCTGAATCGCATCGTAGACGATATTCCAGCAACGGTTTTTGCAAAAGTAGAAGCCTACAACCCTGGACAATCTGCCAAAGATCGAATCGCGCTACATATGGTAGAGGAAGCAGAAAAATCTGGCCAACTTAAACCGGGTGGAACAATCGTTGAAGCGACTTCCGGAAATACGGGTTTTAGTTTAGCGATGATTAGTGCACTGAAAGGTTACCGCTGTATTCTCTGTGTGACAAGCAAGGCTTCTAACGAAAAATTAGCCCTTCTACGATCTCTAGGTGCTGAAGTAGTCATTTGTCCAGCGGAGGCAGCTCCAGAAGATCCGCGCTCTTACTACTCTCAGGCAGAATCTATCGCAGAAAATACACCGAACTCCCTATACCTTGCCCAGAATTTCAATATGGATAACTCTGGTGCCCACTATCGGACCACAGGCCCGGAAATATGGGATCAAACGGACGGAGCCGTTACACATTACATCTGCTGTGCGGGTACTGGTGGTACACTCTCCGGAACAGCCCGCTTCCTAAAAGAGCAAAACCCTAATGTGAAAATCATTGCGGTCGACGCCTTCGGTTCGGTCTTAAAACGTTATTGGGAAGTTGGATACCTGGATAAAAGTGTCATCAGCTCTTGGAAAATTGAAGGCCTTGGTAAAACCATTATTCCGGATAATGTTGCTTTCGAATTGATCGACGATTTTATTAAAATTAAAGATATCGATGCGGCACACCGTACCAGAGACTTAGCCAAAATGGAAGGTCTTTTTGTTGGGTATTCTGCTGGCGCAGCAATGGATTGTGTCTTTAAAATTAAAGACCAACTTAAACCAACCGACAAGGTTGTCGTCCTTTTACCTGATCATGGTACCCGTTACCTTGGTAAAGTTTACGATGACCAATGGATGTATGAGCAAGGCTTTTTAGATGATTTGGAAGGCGGTAGTGAGCAGCCAGGAGAAAGCTCCTCTTCTTATAGCTACAGTTACAAAGCCGTTAAACAAAAATACAAAGCTTATTACCGGACTTATCGCCGGAAGTACAAAAAATATATCCGCCAAACGCGGGATTATCTCAATCATTTGAGTGATTAAATAATTGAATAATCGCATTAAATTCAACCACATTGTGGCCTTGTTTCTTTAATTTTAATTAATCAAACGATGCTGTAATGTGGTTTTTTTTTGCACTTTCAGGTTGTTTTTGAATTGGGATATTTGTCGAATTGAACCTATGCTTGAAATATGAAAAACCTGTTTGTCTTTCTACTATTTATCGGATTATTTGCTTGTCAATCCACTCCAATTGGCGAGGTACAAACGGAAGAAGTTGCCATAATCTCCGCAACCATTGATTCTTTACTTGTCCCTAGTGCAGCGATGGATAAAACAATCCCAGCCAGTATTATTCTTCCGGCTGCTTATTACCAAGACAGTAGCCGTCGTTTCCCATGTGTCTATTTGTTACATGGTTATAGTGGTCGACATACCTCCTGGATTGATCAAATGCCTAAAATCGAAAAATGGGCTAACCTATTCGAAGTCATTCTGGTCTTACCAGACGGAGACTTCAACAGTTGGTACCTCGACAGCCCCATCAAGGAGCAACGTAAGTATGCCACACATACCGGGTTGGAACTCCCCGACTATATCGATCAAAATTTCCGGACTATAGCCCAAAAAGAAGGACGCGCAATTACCGGATTAAGTATGGGCGGACACGGTGCTATGTATTTAGCGGCCCAGTATCCAGATCAATTTGGAGCAGTAGGTAGCATGAGTGGTGGTCTGGACTTACGTCCTTTTCCAAAGAATTGGGAATTAGCGGATATTTTAGGAGAAGCTAGCGCAGCTGCCCAAAATTGGGAGCAGTATTCTGTTATTAGCCAATTAGATCGATTCAAAGGTCAAAATATTCCTATTTATATAGATTGTGGAAAAGATGATTTTTTCTTCGAAACTAATCTGCAAACGCACGAAAGGTTGAATCAACTTGGCATTCCGCACGAATTCATCGTGAGGCCAGGAGCACATACCTGGGATTATTGGGAGAAAGTACTACCTCATCATTTGCTATTCTTTTCTGAATTTTTCAATCCTTTGTAATAATGAATGAACCTTTAAAACTCAATTTCTTGGATCATGTAGCCATTACAGTAAGTGATTTAGAACGCTCCGCTCAATGGTACGAGTCTGTTCTGGGTTTGAAAAGATATGAGTTAGAGGCTTGGGGAAAATTTCCTATTTTTATGCTGGCTGGGAAAACGGGCGTTGCACTTTTTCCTGCCAAAGGCAAGTCCAAGTCCGTTCCTGAAATTCGAATTCATCATTTTGCTTTTAATGTAGATGCCACTAATTTTCAACGGGCACGAACACGTTATGAGCAACTCCAAATCGATTATGACTTTCAGGATCATCATTACTTTCATTCTATTTATACCCTTGATCCCGATGGACACAAAGTAGAACTGACTACTTTAGTGGTCTCTGAAACCGATGTTTACGATAGATAATTATTAGTCTTTGTTCTAAATAATTTTACAATGAAAAATAAGACCCAATTCTTTTGTCTGCTATTACTTTGTTTTTTGTTTGCTTGTGGCGGTAGAGATAAAAACGCGACTACTACTCCTACTACTAGCAGTCCATCTCCCGATCTAGCAGCAATTCAAGATAGTCTTTATGAATACTACATGGAGACTAGACCGAACGATTATCCCAAACAGCCTATTCTAGAAAAAGGCAAATTATATCCTGTTGATGAGGCACCAATAATTACAGATTTCCTGATCTTTAGAGGCCAGCTTTTAGATATCGTACGTGAAAAAGATTTTGTTCGACTAATCCCTTTAATTGATCAAAACATCAAGGCTGATTTTGGAGAAGATAGTGGGAAAGCAGGCTTTATAAAGATGTGGGGCCTCAATGATCCCGCTAAAATAAATGACTCCGAACTCTGGCCTACCCTGGAGCGGGTCTTGAGTGAAGGGGGAAGCTTTCATTCTTATGATAATAAACGCTCTTTTACGGCGCCCTATACTTACTCTAATTGGAATGATGAATACGATGGTTTTGAATACGTTCTAGTAAAAGGCGGAGGTGTCCGTTTTCGGGCTTTACCAAACTTAAATAGTAAGATCATCACCAATTTCTCACACGACTATGTCAAACTTTTAGATTTGAATGGCCCCGAACAAACGATTGGAGGAGAAACCTATAACTGGGCACAAGTAGAATCTTTAGATGGCGAAATGGGCTACGTGTGGGGAAAATTCATACAGTCGCACCTTGATTTTCGAGCTGGTTTTGAAGAACAAGCACCTGGCAAATGGCGGATGATATTTTTTGTGGCAGGAGATTGATTACGATTATATGATTCTGTAGAAACGTTGCAGTGCAACGTTTCTACAGAAATTTGCGCAGTAGATTTCTGGCTGCCTGCAACTCCTGATAATCGCCATCGTCTCTAATATTGAATTTCTTGCTTTT
>CAXIDD010000101.1:0-11513 GCA_964021975.1 uncultured Saprospirales bacterium
TTCCCATGACTCTATCCTTATCTAAAGGCTGATCAAGAGCAAACTTCACCCAATCATCCGTTGGATACATATACTCCTCGTTACCAGGGTTATCCCAATCATTATCGTCCCCTAGAAAACTTGAACTCATGGTTAAAAGTGATTTAAGTGTTACGGCATCTTTTTCGGGGCTATAATTTTCAAAGGATTGAAGATCATAAAAATCTTTGAGCGGAAGCTCTTCATCCTTTATATAACCTTCCTCAATAGCAATGCCCATTACCGTCGAGGCAATCGTTTTACCTACTGATCGAGGATTATGTAAGGTTGCCCTGTTTTCTCCATTAAAATATTCTTCAATGAGTAATTTGCCCTCTTTGATGACCACAATTCCATTAATATCCTCAAACCTTTTCTCTGCAATTTTCCTGTTAAGCGCCTCAATTTTATCTCGATCAAAATGATCTTTAGAGATTTCCCAGCCGCTATTGGCTTGTATTTCCTGGACTGGAACTAGACTTTCATCGATCTTTATTTTAGGAACCTCTACTGCAATATTTCCTTTTGCTAAGAGCGATCCAACTTTTACGGCATCATCTTTTAAATAGGTCCTTATTTCTACCGTCAAAGTGTGCTTCCCTTCCGTAAAAGCATCTTGCCCACCATGACGCTTCATATCTCGCATCCACATAAACCAGCCCCAAAAATCAATTTGTGCTGGACTTACCAATGGAATTACAAAGTCGAGCTTCTCCGTTTTAAAGGGTTTTAATCCAGCACCCGTATTCAAATTTTCAGTATAAAGAACCTCCCCATCAACAAGGAAGGAGAATTGAAAATTTCCCTTGCTCAACAATTCTTCTTCTGATAAATTTGGACCTAATTGCTGTAGGGCGTGAATTAAGGGCTGGTCTAAGCTAAAATGGAGATTTAGAAACTGATCTTCATTTAAAGTAAACTGATTAGCAAACGCCGGTTCGCTGGTCTTCGTACTTGAGGTCTCACTTGTAGAGAAAGAAATAGTGTTTGCCTGTTCGGTCAGATTATTTTTGCAAGCAAAAGTTGAACAGACTAGTAGTAGTAATAATTCGAGTGATTTCATATACCTGTTTTTAGGCTCAAATATCAAACATCTTTGATTCGGGTAATTGTATATTTTTAACATGCGGAATTGAAAAAATAAAATCCTCAATTTTGAACGTATAATTCATTGATTACCAATCCCAATAGTAGTCATAATAAAATTTACTTTTCCATAGAGGTTATTTGAATCTACCTGCAGTAGACAGGTTTGGCTATTGAGAATTGTTATTAATGATTTTTGAGCCAATTGAGGCGTAAAATGCGGAGTTTAGCAGCGCTAAATAGCCTGTCCCGAATTTATTAAACTCAAATCGCTTCTTACTCCTACGATATTAATCGCAAAAATTGGGTGGGTGTCATTTTATAAATGGATTTAAAATTGGAGATAAAATGACTTTGATCGTAAAATCCACACTGATGACCAACCTCTGTCATAGTGTATTGTTTACTTGAGATTAAGGTGATGGCCTTATTGAGTTTGACTTGTCGAATATATTGTCCAAGCGTTGATCCAAAGTACTTATGAAACTCTCTCGACAAATGGACTGGATGGATACTTAGTTCTTGACTCAAACTAGAAAGAGAAAAGTCTGACTCAGTATCCAATAAGAGTTCATAAAGTTTATTTACCCAAGCGGGCTGTTTATTATCTGTATTGATTTGAGTTTTTTTCATTTTACTAAAAATATCAATAATCAGTAACTCAATACTGGATTCACTATGCTGGTCATTGATTTTTGTTTCCAAATAGACCTTGTTCATCAAACCTTTAATCAGTTGATTTTCTATGTGGAGGCTTCCTTCTAAATCCATTGGAGACAAATCATACTTGTCAAACCAACTGCGTTCTAATTCTAAATGAAATCCGCTGGCTGAGTTCGAGTGTTTTGATCCATAATGTACCTCTTGCCAATTTGTAAACATTAAACTTCCTGGAGGTAATAGCGTCTGCGTTTTTTTATTGATATCCATCATGTTACCATGCAACACAAACATAAAATAGGGATTTTCATGGTAATGCCAAGGCGTCTTATCCCCATTATAATCGTATTTGGTGGACAAGATACCATCCAAAGACAGCTCTGAATTTAAGCTGCCATAGTATTTTCCTTTGGGTGAAATTTCCATTTTATATAGTTTATTAAAGCTAATATAGTATGCACCTGAATAATCTAATCGTGATCATGTCTATTTTCTACTTCAAAAAATGTTCGTCATTAAGTTAGGCTTCTAATTTTTCAAAGTCAAGTTCTATTAAATGATTTGCGCTTTTAAAAAAAGTAAAGTATATTTGTCATATAGTAAAGAAAACACTACTTAATAGAAAACAAATTTGTCAAATATGGATACAGCAAAAATAATAGAATGCGACCGTAAGGGCTTTAACAAAGTCCTCAATTTTAGATTATCACATCAATTTATGAATATTGGTATTGCCATAGTCTTATTGTCAATCGTACTGATGTTTGTTCGTGCTTTTGCCTTAGAGGGAGAAATGGTATGGCTAAAACTACTATTACAGAAAACGCTTTTAATAGGGATGCTTATTATGTCGCTTTCTAAAGATAAGATAGAAGACGAAATGACCATAAGTTTGAGATCCCAATCTTATGCTATTGCTTTTATTGTTGGCGTTATTTACGCATTAATTATGCCTTATGTCGAATTTGGAGTTTCTAATATAGTACATTCTGGAGGTGAAGCCTATAAAGATTTAGGTGATTTTCAGGTATTGCTTTTCATGCTAATGATTCAACTCATGTTTTACCATACTTTAAAGCGCTCTAGATAATGCAAAATACCCTTAAAGTTGAACGAGCTATTCTTAATCTTACTCAAGACGAATTGGCCAAGCGTATAGGTGTTTCAAGGCAGACAATCAACTCTATAGAAGCCAATCGTTATGTGCCTTCTACTGTCTTGGCCTTGAAACTATCAGCCGTTTTTGGTAAACCGGTTAATGAATTCTTTAAGCTTACAGAAGGTGATTAAAGTTTCCGTAAAATCGTTTATCAGATATTATCATCAATGGTAGTAGCTACCGCTAAGCTGTCTAAAACAAGTTTTCTTCATTTTTTATCAATCAAAATATCCTTCCAGGTTAACAATTCAGTGAGGTACAGGGCAATTGGTAAAATATTTAAATTTATATTAGCAGCAAAACCAAGATAATGAAACGACTTCTACTTTCTCTTTCCTTAATTTTTGGCACGGTAGTAACCCAAGCCCAACTTAAAGCACTAATAATTGACGGCCAAAATAATCATGCTGTTTGGCCTAAGTCCACCGTAATGATGAAGCAGTATCTGGAAGCATCTGGACTGTTTGAAGTGGTGGATGTTGAACGTATGCAATATACTTGGAGAGGAGACCGAGAAAAAGATTTTCTTCCCCTAGCAAATGCGGGGCAAACCCAAGATTTAAAAGACCCTAAGATAGATCCAGACTTTGCACCGAAGTTTAAAAAATATGATGTCGTGATTTCCAATCTAGGATGGAAAGCATCTGAATGGCCTAAAAAAACACAAAAAGCTTTAGAAAAGTATATAAAAAAAGGAGGTGGGCTGGTAACCATTCATGCCGCAGACAACTCTTTCCCGGAATGGGAAGCCTACAATAAAATGATCGGCTTAGGCGGCTGGGGTGGCCGAACGGAAAAAGATGGTCCTTATGTTTATTATTCTAATGATAATGAATTAGTCCGAGATGATTCTCCTGGCAAAGCTGGTGCACATGGCCCTCAAAATCAAATACCTATCACCGTACGCGTTAAAGACCACCCAATCACCATGGGCATGCCAAGTCATTGGATGACTACAAAAGATGAGTGCTATTCCAAATTAAGAGGCCCGGCTGAAAACATGACCATCTTGGCTACCGGAAAAGATATATCCGATAAAGCTCCTACTGATAGGCACGAGCCCATGTTGATGGTTATCGACTATGGGAAAGGACGAGTATTCCATTCCACCTTGGGCCATGATGATTATTCAATTGAAGGAGTAGGTTTTATTGTTTCCTTCCTACGTGGTGCAGAATGGGCAGCCACTGGTAAGGTAAGTACTCCAATTCCTAGTGATTTCCCAACCGCTACGGAGGCGACTAGTCGGAAGTTTGAAGTTAAGCAATAATTGTATTTTACGGTAGCGACGCAGCAGTGCTACGTCGCTACTGATATATCGTGACGCGCCCATCAATTGACCCAAATAGAGCCTTATTTAACATATTTTTCAAACCATTGTAAATAACGTTCGTAGCGATCTTTTATAAAAGAGGGTCTTCTAATGCCATGATGCTCACCAGGATATACTATTAATTGAGTTTCTTTTCCTAATCGTTTCATTGCCTGATACATTTGTTCAGAATTAATGATAGGCACATTCCAGTCATCACTACCTCCCATCCATAAGGTAGGTGTGCTAATATTAGCTACTTGATTAAATGGAGAAATTCTTTCCCAAGCTTCGGCATTCTCCCAGGGCAGACCTAGTTCTAATTCCCACGTTAGTTGATAATGATCATGCCCGTAATTTGACCTGTAGAGGGCTTCACTAGCACCAGAAATTGCACCTTTAAACCTATCGGACTTGGTAATAACATAATTTGTTAAAATACCACCATAGGACCAGCCTCCAACACCTAGGCGATTAGGATCTACATAGCCAGTCTTAATACCATAATCTACGCCTCCAATTACATCTTCAAAATCCTTGTTTCCCCAGTCAGCAAATAGGGCTTGTGAGAAATCCTGGCCATATCCAGAGGAACCTCTTGGGTTGATTAATAAGGTCACATATCCATTAGCTGCAAATAATTGGGCAATGGTATGAAATGAATACGAATATTGACTAACCGGGCCGCCATGATTCCAAAGTATAGTCGGATACCTTTTCGTTGGGTCAAACCCAAAAGGCTTAACTACAAAGCCTTCAATTGGCGTATTGTCTGCACTTCTAAATTTTATTTTTTCAACAATGGACTTTTGAATTTTTGAGAGAATGGCATCGTTGCATCCTGTCAATTTTTTCAATTGATTATTTTGAAACAGATAGACTTCATTTGGCTGCAACGCTTTACCTAAAAGTGGCGCAATAAGTTCATCTTTGACCCCATAATCCCTAATACTGATGTCACCACTAATCACCCGTTTAAAGTTCTCTCCTGACGGACTAATAGCTGCCACAATATTCGTCCCACTTTCTTCCAGCAGGAAATAAATTGATTGACCATCTGATGAAAATTTTGGTGATCCAATATTTCTGTCAAGTTCCCTCGCCAGAAATCTATGTTTGCCACCAGTTGAAGGAATTATAGCTAACTTCTCTGTTTCATACCAAATGGCCGATTTATCCGTTAGCGTGATATATGCAATTTGACTTCCATCTGGACTCCAGGCAGGAGAATGATCGGCATTCTCATTAGTGGTTACTTGTAGCAGCGGCTTATTTTCATCTGGATTGTCGGTAGAAACCACCCAAATATCGGTGTTGCTATTGCCATCTGGATTATCTGAGCGGTTGCTCACAAAAGCGATTGAACTTCCATCCGGTTTCCACGTCGGACTACGGTCATCATAGTCACCGAAGGTTAATTGTACAGCCGTACTATCTCCCGGCGTATAGGTATATATGTGGGTTCTAAATCGATTTAAATATCCTTGATAATCCCTTTTAAATTGCAATCGATCGATGACAAATGGTTTTGCCTTTTTGTCATCTGCTTTATCTGGGGTCAATTCTTCAGGTTTCGGGTCTCGAATAAGTAATAAAAGTCGTTTTCCATCGGGAGCCCATTCGTAACCGGAGACTCCCTGAGTAATTTCCGTTAATTGTTGCCCCTCACCACCTTGTCTATTAAGTGTCCAGACTTGAGTCTTCCCACCATTCTTTGCAGCAAGAAATGAAAGGTATTTATTATCTGGACTCCATCTTGGTTGGCTAGCGGAATACCCCTTACCTGTCATTGGAATGGCCTCACCTCCTTGTACCGGAACCATCCAAATGCGGGTTTCGGATTTATCTTCTTTTAAATACGAATTCGAAACCGTATAGGCAATCCATTGACCATCTGGGCTAATCTGTGGATCACGAACAGTTTTGAGATTGAGCGCATCCTCGATGCTAAAAGGTCTTTCTGCTACTTGTGAAAAAGCTTCAAAGCATACGAAGAAAAGGAGGAGAAACGAGAAGTACTTCAATTGCTTTAATATCATAGTTGTCTTTTTATAAATATACTCATAACATCCAATAGTCCAGACAGCAACCTAGTCCATAATTTAAATATAAAAAAATGAGCTTTAGTTACCTCAATGAACATTTTGATGCAGAGCGCCTATAATTGACAACTATTCAATTAGTTGTTGGTCTTGAAAGCTTAAAGTAATCGTTCGCTGAATGATCAAGTCGTTTGATTATTTTTTCAAAATTCTGTTGATTTGGTTGTAGGTCGACATATTTGTCAATAATGGTACTTCGCTTATAAATCAGAAAAGTATTTCCAGCATTTGGGTCAATTAAATTTAAATGTACTTCTGAAGTTTTATCGTCAAATGAAGGCACAAAAGTCAGGGCGACTTTTTTTAAGGCTAATAAATTTCCTAGCTGCTCCAGTTCTTGTATTCTTTGTTTTTTATCATAATTTGCTTCATTGCCATAAACCAAATAAACTTTTAAATATTCCGCTCTTTTTTGACTTTCCTCGTCCAAAAAAAGTAGCCAATCTTTGATTTCATCCCAATTGGGGTGGTTTCCTACAAAATATAAAATACCGTGGTACCAACCATATTTACAAATTGGACAGGTTTGGGTGCCTTTGTCTGCTCCGTAGGCGTGGAATGGCGTAAAGGAAATAAGATCTTCGCCAATTTGCTTACCTGAATCGAACAATTTTTCCGTTTTAATTGGGTAATCGGGAATATTCAAACCTAAAATGATATTGCGTTCGCCAATCCACAACCCATCCTTTTCTACAAATCGGATGACACCACTTCCTCCCCGATTTTCCATTTTTTTCCTGGTCTGAGTAGTTAAAAGTGGGTCATCATCAAATACAAAATCATCTATATAGTAAGGCGCTTCCATATTTTTCTCTTTAATGGTAAGGTGTACGTGTGCAGGTTGGGCTCTACTTGGATAGGTAGCTGGTTTAATGGTATAGATCGAATACCTTCCTTGTTGGTCTGTTTTTAGCCACCCTCTAATGTAGCCGTGGGTTTGCCCTAATTTGTTTTTAGGCATATTCCTTTCTTCTGCCTCATTCGTGGCATAAATCCCTTTTGTATTCGTTTGATAATAATAAAGCACCACATTGGCTGCAGGTGTTTTCCCGTCTGTTTCGTAAACTATTCCGGTTAGTAAAATTTGCTGTCCTTTTTTGTTAAATGCCGGACTGGTATCAATGGAGGTCAATGTTTGTGGCATTTTAAAATAAAAAGGTGGCGACTTGTCGAAATCATCACTTAACACACCTGTTTGTTTTGGGCTTGTCTGTCCATTACAGTTAACCAAAATTAAGCAAGTCAACATTAGAAATCCCATTTGAAAAGTTCGTAGCATCATTGAAGTTTTTCAATAAATGTAGTCCTTCAATAGCCTTTTTACTATACATTTTATAGCTAGTTCTCCGTGTGGAGTGAATCAATGGCTTACTGGAGTAGTCGGTCCCAATTATTCCGATAATGTCTGCTTAATCTAATAAGCTGACCGTTTTTGAGTTTAGCATCATAATCGCCATTGTTCCTTGATTTCAATTCTTCAAGATAGGTCGGATTAATAATGGTTGAGCGATGTACCCTTAAAAAGATACTCGGGTCAAGTTGTCTTTCAAACGCTTTTAGACTTTTGCTGGCTAAAAGCTTTTGGTCATTGGTATAAACCGCACAATAGGGTTTATCAGTAGTTATAAGCTGAATAGAAGAAGTTGGGATTCTTATCACTTTTGAACCGATCTTTAGTCTGATGTTGTCCGGATACTGAGTGGCTATAAAGGGTAGCTTGCTTCTTGAAATATGAATAGCAGGAAAAAGCACATACCACAATAAAGCGATATAAAATTGATTTGAAAAGGCTGCATTAAATATATTCAAAAACCGATGGGTAGGATTAAATAACAATTCGCTTACTAACACAAATAAAGCGGAGAACACAAAGAGGTGCAAGAAACTAAACGTTATACCGATTCCTAAATTGAGGGGAAGTCTCCTCCATTTATTGCTAGGGTTAATCCTTTGCATCAGCATATTTATCAGAACGGTCAAAGGAATAAAAAATATCCAAAACGTATTGTAAAGCAATGATTCTAATAGGTAAAACCCTGTTTGCTGGATCTTACTGTAAATAAAATCTTGGAGAACAGCCAATAAAAAAACAAGGCCCACCAGAACTAAATACAAGGGTATTTTGCCAATTTTTGGAATTTTGATTTTACTCTTATAAACTAATGGTTCCATTATTTTTTTGCTTTAAATGCTTGGCCATTCCACATTAATCTAATCTGTTTTCCCGTTACTTTATAAAAGCCTGTCTCTTGATTTTGTATAAATAAATCATAAGTGATAGATTGGGTCTTTTCATCATAGGTAATAGAAATTTCATCTTTTCTGGGTGCTCTGACAGTTAAATATTTTTCTCCATTAAAAATCGCCTCCATATCGACTAATTTGTTGTCCTGAATCTGTAAAGCTCGGATAACCCTAAAGTGATGACCACCTCCGTGGGTTCCCCATCCACTTAGCAGGTAAATTTGGTTTGCACCGTCCTGTAGTATTTGAATTTTATAATAGTTTACATCGATAGGATCGCCTGTAATCCCTGCCGTTCCTAAGCTTAAAGCAAAAGTATCTACGCTATTTTCCGTTTTATACTGTGCGACTGACCATATATCATGCCAGGTTCCTCCACCGACCATATGATACCAAGAGTAAGTTTTAAGCAAGCCATCCGGCGAATTACAGATTTTCACTTTTGTTTTTAAGGAATCAAACGGATGGTAAAAGCTTGCTTTGACAGTTCCCAAGGTGCCCATCAATTCGCTAGAGAATTGATGAGCCAATGAATCAGAATAATCATTATGATTATAAGCCTCATCCAAATATTGCTGCCGGATTTCCAATAGATTTCCTTCGAGCAGGTCTAAGTTCAGCTTTTGTTGGACACAACTTCCTAATAGCAAATATAGAATGACTAGGATTGGTATTGGTTTTTTCATTTGGTTTTGGATGCAATTTCGTTAAGAGTAGGTCTGAAGTAAGCAGTCATTTTTCTTTTGGCATATTAGGGTTTATAATAGACTTACAATGCCGAAAAGGAATTAAAATACCAACTAATACTTCTCTAGTTAACTAATAGGGTTTAAAGCATAGAAAAAATATCTATATTACCAATTAACCTCTAAATTGAGATAAAAAACTAAATTTGGATTCTATATTTTATTTTCACTGGAAACGATAGCACCTTTTTTTAAGCTAAAAATAAATTCCAAAGTTAACTGAAGCTCCAATGAAACTCCCTTTATTTTTTCTTATGTTTTGCCTTTACTTGGGGTATACTCAGGCACAAGATAATGACAGTTCTAAGGATCTTAGAATAGATCAACGTAGCCTGGATTTGGGAAAGGCACAAAACCTCAAAGATAGCTTTCAAATTTTCATGAAGCCGGAAGCCTATTTTGTCAGTGTAGTTGCCAAAGATTCTATGATTCTTGATTCTTATCAGCAAGGTTTAAAGCTCGCAAAAAAAAACAAAAACCCAAGGTACATTACCAGTGCTTATTCAAAAATATTCCAGTTTCATTTTCAAAAAGGTCAAAATGATTTAGTTGCTGAATGTTTAGAAAAAGGAGTAATTGATCTTAAAGAATATGAAGCTGAATTCCCTAATGGACTTGGTGCTATTTACCGTATCCTACATTATTTTGCCTACTACAATGCGGATTATCGCAAAATGTTAGACTATGGGGAATTAGCTTTATCGTATTTATTAAAAACAGATGATTATAAATTAATATCCTATGCCTATCTCGATATTGGAAATGCCCATTACTATTTAGGCGATTACCAAAAAGCTTTAAGTAACTACATTTCCTCCGCAAAACTTTACGAAACGGGCAAAAACAATAATTACCAAGTATATGGCAACATTGCAGACGTCTATCTAATTTTAAATCAAGTAGACAAAGCCGAAGAAGTTCTACAACTTTTTTTAACCGCTACAAACAATGATAAACCAAGCAAAGAGAAAAATCAAAAAGTTACCATTATCCATTACAAACTGTCCAAAGTAGCACTAATCAATGAAGACTTTGAAACAGCGCTAGATTATGCTTTACAATCTATTGAGAAAAATACCGATCAATTAAAATCTGAATTGATTTTTGCGAATACTTATGCCTCCACTGCATTATCTAACCTGAATCGTTTCCCGGAAGCCTTGGAATATGCCTCAAGGGCATTTCAAATGCTAAAAGAGTCCCCAGATATTGGACTAGAAGCAGAACTAGAGAACTCTACTGGTAATCTATATTTGAATATTGGAGAAGAAGTAGAAGCTCAAAAGCATTTTACAAAAAGTCTAAAGATAGCTGAAGAAAAAGGATTTGTTCACCTCGAAATGCGCTCTGCTTTCGAGCTATCAAAACTTCAAAAGAAAAATGGAGCGTATGAGGACGCATTAAAAAACCTAGATAGATACATCACCTTAAAGGATAGCATCTTTACGGTAGAGAACAATCAAAATATTTCAGAGCTTCAAACTAAATATGATACAGAGAAAAAGGAATTAGAGAATTTAAATCTAAAAATGACGAATGATTTAATTCAAGCTCAAAACAAGAAATATCTAGTAGGAGGTTTGGTACTAACTGGAGTCGTTTTATTATTGGGTTTCTTTTTTATTCAACTCCAAAGAGTAAAAAATCAATTGGCTGTCCAAAATAAATTGGTAGCTGAAAAAAACAATAAATTAACAGAACTAGATAAAGTCAAATCCAATTTCTTTGCCAATGTTTCGCACGAATTAAGGACTCCTTTAACCCTAATTCTTGGACCTATTTCTAGGTTACTAAAGAGCAATAATATAAGTAATAAAGAATTTACGATGCTCAAATTAATGGAGCAGAATGGAGGAAATTTACTCAAACTGATCAACGAAATTCTAGATTTATCAAAATTGGAGGCAAACAAACTGGAATTAAAAGAACGTCCGACCGTGCTCTATCTTTTTATTCAGCGATTATTGGCAAGTTTTGAATCTTTTGCGCAGAAAAAATCTATTGATTTAATTTTTGAATACCAAGCTGATTCATCCTTACAAATAAATGTAGATCCAAACAAATTAGAAAAAATAATCAATAACCTTATTTCTAACGCCTGCAAGTTTACACCTCCTGGAGGTAAAATCACCTTAGAAGTTCAAGACCAAGGACATTCCCTACAGTTTAAAATTTCAGATACAGGA
>CAXIDD010000102.1:0-11506 GCA_964021975.1 uncultured Saprospirales bacterium
TGTTCTCCATACATATGGTAGGCAAATTCAAAATTGGCACTTTGGGCTGAACTTAGGTCAAAGCATGGTCCTTCTAAAGTTGCTTCTTTACTTGGAGAACCAGAAGAACCGCTAGTTTCAACATATCTGTAATAGCTTCCATCATAGGCACTTGCTGGGCCTGTGAAAGATGAAGAGGTACTCCCTAAATGGCGTTTCCATAAGTTATTTGGGGCAGTATTCGACCAATTCCCCGTACCACTTTCAAAACTTTCACTATAAGGGAAACTGGAAATAGTAGTCCCACAGCTAAATTCGGGACCAGCAGCCAAATAGTTCGAACTGCTTAGCATAAGGCATAAGAGTGGCCCTACGTAAAATAACATTATACGCTTCATATGTTTTATTGTTTGTTATTAAATAATAGAACCGACCTTTTATAAGGTTATTAATTCACTTTATAAGCAGGAAAATGCATAGAGAGGCACCCTTTGGGCATACCAAAAGCATTCAAGCCATCCTTAGGTCTTAAAAATTGACAGAGACTATAAGGGCATGCACTAAGCATACCAAGTTAATCCAGACTTAATAGAAAGATTTAGATAAACCCAGCAGAATTTAGGGTTAGAAAGGTTTCTATAAGGGGAGTTGTTGTTTTTGGGGAAGTTTTCATATTACGGTTTTTGTTCTATAAATAAGGTTTAACAGAGATCAGAAGCTCTAATCTTTATATTAAACAATATGCGCAAAATAAAATTGGAAAACAAATTTTTGCCATTTAAAATAATAGAAAATAATAGAAAATAATGCTATTAGACTTTCATCCTCTTTTGCACCGTCTTTAGAAGATTCTTATTGTCAATAACCTACCACACTTTTCTATAAAGGATCCCACAATGGCCACGCTTATTCTTTTAATTCGCTAATCAACTTTAAGTTGTGTAATCTGCTTTTCAATAGCTCTAGCACTAATGCCTATTTATTTACTCAATTGTAAGGACTATTTTCAGGTAGATCTATAATGTCTAAGCTAACTTATGCCATTAAGTGCTTAATAACAAAGCCACATTATAAAATTCAAATTACCATCTTTTCCAAACTATTTTTTAGAGCATGTGTTTCAAGATCATGTCAGCAAATCAGATGATCAGTATTACATTTTTTCAGTTTAAAGGTCGGCAGAATCGATGGTTTGGTTTTCGTCAGATGGGCTTGTCTCCAGAGCTTTTGGCCGAAGTACCCAACTTAAATTTCGCCAAAATGCTGGGTAGTGGCAGTGGTAATGGTTTTAGTATTTGGCCCAATTTTGGGGTTTATGGTTTGTTAGGCGTTTGGGAAACCGAAAGTGCTGCTCGTGCTTTTCTAGAGGAGCATCCCATGATGCAGGAATTTCGAGAAAAAGCCAGCAGTATCTGGACTGTTTTCATGCGTACCGCCCATAGTCATGGTGTTTGGGATGGTCAATCTCCTTTTGAAAACACGGTAGAATATGATCCTAATGCGGTAGTAGGTGTAATTACCCGAGCTACTATTTACCCAAAAAAACTTTGGCAGTTTTGGCGCTTTGTACCGCCCGTAAGTCGTTCTATGAGTGAACACAAAGCAGGGATGTTGTTTTCAGTAGGGATTGGAGAATTACCACTGATCCAACAGGCGACTTTCAGTCTCTGGGAAAATAGTACCTTGATGAAACAATTTGCCTACCAAAGTGCTCAACATAAAAGAGTCGTCAAACGCACTCGTGAAATGAACTGGTACAAAGAAGAATTATTTGCCCGTTTTCATCCTTATGCAAGTTTTGGAAACTGGGAAGGCAACAATCCATTATCAGGATTTATTAAAGCAAACAACCCTTAGCATGCAGCTGAATTATAAAGTTTTTGGACAGGGAGAACCGATCATTATTTTGCATGGTCTTTTTGGCATGTTGGATAATTGGCAAACCTTAGCGCGCAAATTAGCAGAGCACTATACTGTATTTATTGTAGACCAGCGTAACCATGGCCGTTCGCCACACGTAGATACCCACGATTACGGATCCATGGCCGAGGATTTACGCCTATTTATGGAATCCCAGTTTGTTTTAAAAGCACACATCATCGGACATTCTATGGGTGGAAAGACGGCGATGCAATTTGCCAGCCATTACCCCGACATGGTAGACCGTTTGGTTATTGTGGATATTGCCCCTAAAAAATATCCTGCGGGGCATCAAGAAATATTTGCGGCACTTTTGGCTTTAGA
The DNA here is from genome assembly GCA_964021975.1 of uncultured Saprospirales bacterium. Classification (GTDB taxonomy): domain Bacteria; phylum Bacteroidota; class Bacteroidia; order Chitinophagales; family Saprospiraceae; genus DATFKA01. Next base: position 2,224 of record CAXIDD010000102.1, read on the forward strand.
TTTAGCGAAAGCGGAAACCCGAAAAGACGTTGAAGAGCAGCTAAAAACTAAAATTCCAGAAGCTGGCATACGCCAGTTTTTAATGAAAAATATTACCCGGCAACCGGATAATGGATTTCAGTTAAGGATGAACCTTCCAGTCATTTATCGGGATTACGAAAAAATACTGGATTCCTTGGACATTGAGGAAGCATTTGAAGGGCCAAGTTTATTTGTTCGAGGAGGCCGATCCAAGTATGTAGCTGAGACAGACTTAGAACTGATCCAGGAATATTTCACAGAGGCTCAGTTAGAAACAATTGAAAACGCTGGTCATTGGGTCCATGCCGAAGCACCTAAAGAATTATTGGCGTCTTTGCTTACTTTTTTGAGCAAATAACCTCGAAGCGTATAGATAATCTTAAATTTTATCTAAAAAGCCCCATAGACTAAGCAATCCAAACACCTTTTGTGTAGTTTTATAGGGTAGCTATAGTTAGAAATGAATTCATATGGTTGAAGTGTCCAAAAAATAAAATTCATGTATTAATCCCCCTGATTTGACCAAATAAATTCATTTAGCACCTTGATAACACAGAAGATAGAAAAATAAATAAATATGAAAAAGTTCCTAAAGTTAAGCTACTGGGTATTGCCCCTAGCTTTATTGAGTATAGCCGCGACGGTTGAGCAAGAACGCAATAAACAGTTCGAAATCTCCAAGAATATTGAAATTTTTGCCAATCTCTATAAAGAATTGAATACTTACTATGTAGATGATCTTGATCCTGGTAAATTAATGCGCCAGGGTATGGAATCTATGGTAGGCTCATTGGACCCATTTACCAATTATATAGCAGAGTCAGATATTGAGGGCTATCGCCTACGAACTTCTGGAAAGTATTTTGGAATCGGCGCACAATCTCAAAAAATGGGAGATTATGTAACCATCAGAGCACTTTATAAAGATCAACCTGCCGATAAAGCAGGTTTAAAGGTTGGTGACCAAATCTTATCTGTGGATGGTAAAGATGCCAAGGGCAAAACACCAGAAGAATTGGATTTTGTCTTGCAAGGATTCCCAGATACAGAAGTACTCATTACTGTTAAGCGTCCTGGAGTAGCTAAGCCTATAGATATTCGTTTGGTGCGAGGTTCGGTCCGTCGTCAAAACGTACCTTATTCAGGAATGATCGGGGAGGATGACATTATTTATGTAGCCTTGAGCACGTTTACACAGAATGCGGGTAAAAATGTAGCCAACGCACTCAGAGACCTAAGAATTGAGCATCCAGATGCCAAGGGAGTAGTCCTAGACTTACGGGGCAACGGTGGTGGTTTACTAATGGAAGCGGTTAATTTAAGTAATGTATTTATTCCTAAAAATGAGGTAGTCGTAACCACTAAAGGCAAAGTCAAAGAATGGGATCGCTCCTTCCGCACTTTGAATTCTGTGATCGAAGACGAGATGCCATTGGTTGTTTTGATTAACAAAAATTCTGCTTCTGCTTCCGAGATTGTTAGTGGGGTGATGCAAGATTATGATCGGGGTGTATTGGTAGGCCAACGTTCTTATGGAAAAGGTTTGGTCCAAAACACCAAAGAAATTGGGTACAATTCTCAATTAAAAATGACCACCGCGAAGTATTACATTCCTAGTGGCCGCTGTATCCAAAGTGTACGTTATGAAAATGGCGAACCTGTAGATATTCCAGATGCCGAAAGAACACCGTTTAAAACGCGGGCTGGTCGCGCTGTCTTAGATGGTGGTGGTGTTGCTCCGGATCTTAAAATCGACCGTAAAGCAGATCACCCGATCATCAAAGCGCTAGAAAAAGGTAATCTGATTTTCGATTTCGTAACGGAATACTATTCTAAAAAAGCAGAAATCGCCCCTGTAGAAACCTTGAAGTTTACCGACTTCTCTGCTTTCACCTCCTTCCTAGAAGATAAAAGTTACCGCTTTAAAACTGAGAGTGAGAAATTACTTGAAAAGTTGAAAAAAGAAGACGATGAGGGCTACAACCTCAGTAGTGCCACCAAACAACTAGAAAAGCAGATTAAAGTGGAGCAGAATAAAATCATTATGGAGTATAAAGACGTGATTACTGATTTGATTGAAAAAGAAGTAGCAGGTCGCTATTACTACGAAGAAGGACGCGTCCGTCTTGGTCTGCGTAATGATATTGAAGTAAAAGAAGCGGTTAAATTATTAAAAGACACGAAGCGTTATAATTCGATGTTGAAGAAATAAATCGTTTCTGCAGAAATCGTAGATACAACCTACGATTAACGAAGCTGAGCTTAAGAAGGCCAAAGTCAGAGACTTTGGCCTTCTTTTATTTTAGAAGCTATTGCACACTATTTACTTCAATAATTAAGGGTACAATCATACCTTTTGAACGTGTATTGACTGAAAAAGCGACTCGGTCATTGGCATATTCAATATCTGCTAGTGGCACCATGAATGGTTGTAAAATCTGTAGCAGCTTTTCTGGAAGATGCGCTTGTTGGCCTTCCAATTGGCTCATTAAATTTAATAAGCCTTTTAATGGTTTTTTAGAAAATAAAATCACTAAATGATCGGTTCCTGGACTGGCAATTTTTAAAGCTCGGTTGGCCCCAGGAACCATTATTTTTGACTGGTCTTCTAAAATTAAAGCAGATGCATTTTGGTTTTGAAACCTTGGGTTTAAAGCCTGTTTCCGAGGCCAATGTACATAAACCTGGCCATCATTATTAACACTCAGAACATAAACATAAGCATTCCGTTCTAAGTTATCGACCTCTAGTTGGAATTGCTGGCCTACCTTCCAATCCTTACGTTGAAGTTGATAATAAAATCCTTGCGAGCGAACGGACGCATTGTCAAAATAGGAACTGTATTGATTGAGGTTGGGGTTGTATTTAAAATTAAAACTACCTGCCATTTTTCTTAAAGACTGAATGGTTTGTCTAGCTGGCTGCCGTTGTGGAGTTGCGGCATTAGCAGGTCTTTCATTAACTGCTTGAGCAGGAAGAGCAGCATTCGTTTCAGGTTCGTAGGCGGCATCCCAGAAACCATCTAAGCCATCTTCTACTTGTAGAATGAAGGCATATTTACAAAAAGTAGCGAAAACGTCGTACTTCACCCACATAAATCCACCGATTCCCCATTTTCTGCCCCAGCTATTCATCAAAAGGAAAGCAGCTCTACGGTCATCATAGGCAATAACAGTCATGGCATGGCCTCCGGCTGAGGTTTTATCGCCAATTTCCGGCCACCAAAATTTAGCTTTCGAATTGAGATTAAAGAAATTTTTACGAATTTTCATACCAATGATGACAGGCTTTTGCTTAGCCAAAGCATATTTAACTTTGAATACTTTTTGGCGTGGATCTTCATCTACTGGAAATAGCTTTAGATGATCTGTGATTCGAAAACGTTGAGCATATTTTTGTAATTCAGGGGTAACTTGACGGCCGCAATCTTCTACATTTAGATCAAATTGTCCGGCCATCACGTTGCCACTTTCTTGGAGAAAATTGAGGGCATCGGTAATTCTGGAACCATTGCGCATACAGTCTCCTTCTTTGATTTGGTTGTAAACGTATAAAGCCGAAAAAGCGTATTGCGTGATTTGTTCGCGGTCTTTGAGTTGATATTGAATGGCTTTTTCAATGGTCAGTGCACTGTAACCTACCGCCCAACCTACACAGGATTGTGCGCGCCCCTGATTGCGTGGGATAGGCGCATAATCATAGAGACTGGCCTCGGCAGGAAGATTGGCCTTACTTCCATCCGCTTGTAACTCATCCATGTTTTGATAAGCGGCATCATCAAGATCAAGTCCGGTTGCAAAACCTTGAGGCTGTGCAAAAACAGAAAAAGAACTTAATAATAAAATTGTAAGGTAAATTAGACGCTTCATTTTATAGGGAATTTAAGAGACGCTGCAAGAAAAGGCATTCAAACGGATGATTACTAACTGAACTTGGTGAAGCGTGGAAGTGCGGTAAAGCACTTCCATAAAAACAACTTCAACTTAATATTCTTTTTGAATCTTAATTATTTTTTTTGGTATTTTTTTTTTCCTGGATTTTTTTGCGTTGATCCTTTTTGTAAATGTCATAAGGTGCTGTTTTCACCTTGGACGAATCCTTTTTCACCGTTTTTGGAATGATGATTACATCCGTAGTCTTGACTTTACTAGAATCTTTAGAGATTTGACTCAAAGAATCTGGTCTAGCCTGGCCATCCAAGCCAAAAGGATCAGTATTTTGATTCTGCTGATAGGGATCATTGTAAGGATCCGTTTGATTCTGCTGGTAGGGATCTGTAGTGGTATTTTGATTTTGCTGGAAAGGATCTGCGTAAGGATCCGTTTGATTTTGCTGGTAGGGATCCGCATAAGGATCAGTAGTTTGGTTTTGCTGAAAAGGGTCTGCATAAGGGTCGTTGAAACTACCATTACCACTCAACTCGGCCCAAGACTTAAAGCGATTGGGTTTAATAAAATGTTGAACAAGGTAGCTATCCGTATAACGACGCGCTTCCTGACGAATGCGGTTAAAATGCTGAATAGCAGTACTAGAAAATTTAACCAAATCAACCAATAACAGTAAAAGTGCGCTACCATCTTGTTGATTATTGGTCACATCCGCTAGGGTTTGCTGCAAATTTTGGGAATAAAAATCTGATAGTTCTCGGATATCTAATTCCAAACCACGGGAGTAAGAATCAGGGTACCGAGTGATGTATTTTAATTTTTTGGTATCTAAAAAATCTTGCTTTATTTTATCCAATAAGCTATTAAAGCGTTGGGCAGTGCGATCATAGGCCGTTTGTACTCTAGCCACATCTTGTGGATCATAGCTGCTACTGTTGGTTGCAAAAGCACCTATTTCAGCTTCTGCTTTAATTCGAAGGTCTCCAAACTGACGCATAAACTCTGTTTGCATGAATTCAGTCAAGGCACCACTAACCTTATCGGTTGGATTGGATTGTGCGCTTAATTGGAGGACAAAAAGGCTTAAAAAAATGGAAAATGTAATTAGCTTTTTCATGATAACACTATTTTGAAGTTGTTTAATTCACTTCTTAGTGTTTTAAAGCTTACCAAGTATGACCCCTAAAATGAATTTAATTTTTCGTCATCTCCAAAAGTTGGTGCACTTGGGTAAAAACCTGTGAGCGGGACTTGACCTCTAACTTTAAAAACAAATTAGATAGGTGGGTTTTAATGGTATTCGTAGAGACGAACAAATCTTTGGCTATTTCTTTATTGGATTTCCCTAAAAGCAATTGTTCTAAACAAGCGAACTCTCGCTCGGTGATGGGTGTCAACACTTGTTTATTTAAGGCCCTTAAACTCAACGGTGGACTTTTAGCTTTCCATAATTCAGCAAAATTGAAGCGCGCGATTTCCAGCGTCGCAATTAACGTTTTTTCATCAAAAGGCTTGACCAAATAGCCCATGGGATTGGTCTCTTTTACTTCCTGGATGGTCTTACGATCTGAAAAAGAAGTTAAGTAGATAAAGGGTAATTGATGATGTTTGTTAATCAAAATTCCCAATTGAATCCCATTCAAGTCACTTTTGAGGTCAATATCCAAGATAACTAAGTCTAGCTGGGCTGATCCTAAGATTTGTATTGCTTGATCGCTATCATAAGCAATACCTGCAATGGAGTAGCCAGCTTGAGCAAGAATTTCTGCTAAATCCTCTGCAATCAAGGGCTCATCTTCTACGATAAGAACACGGTTTTCGTACATATGATAATCGGTATTGAAGAAGGCGTAGAAAGTACAAAGGGAAATTACTAAAATAAATCTATTTGGGTGAAGTACATTACCTTTTAAAATGAATTTGACTCAAAAAACATTTTGGTATAAAACACTGATAAAGATCAATTTAAATAGCGATAATCGTCGCCGCAATGTTTTTTCAACAGTCTTAAATTGCTGTTCTTACAGCAGCAGTTAGCTACAAAAAATTACATATATTATAAACCTACGATTATGAAACAGTCAAAACTGCTATTTACCATCACCTTGTTTTTTATCGCCATTAGTTTAAGCGCTCAAGTCACTTTTGGCATTAAAGCGGGTGCCAGTATGTCTACAACTTACGGTAGTCCAGAAGCGATCAATGGAACAGATATAGAATCTATTGCCTTGCGTCCGGGGTATCAGTTTGGGCTTCAACTAGGATTAGAATTAAATGATCGAGTGCAGTTGTTAAGTGAGTTTAATTTTGACCAACGCAATGGACTAAAGAACATAAACATTGGCCAAAGTATTCCTACCCCTCTAGGAGATGTTTTAGTAAATGTAGATGCGGATTTAGAAAATAGTTTCAGCTATTTAAATGTTCCCGTCTTATTTGCCTATGGCAATCAACAGCTCAAAGTATATGCGGGGCCAAGCGTCGCTTACTTACTTAGCGCTACTTCTAACCGGACCACTACAACAATGGTAACCCGTCCGGCAGAGTTGCCAGCCAACACGCCTGGTTTACCTCAAGATGGAGTGACAGAAACGGAGACCGATTTCATCAATGATGCGCCTTTCAAAGGCAATGATCCATTTATCAATCGTATCGACATTGGTGCCAACCTGGGCTTCCTCTATCAGCTCGAAGATCGTATTGCTATCGACTTCCGTATCTATCATGGCATCACTGATGCTACCAATAATGACTATGATGTTAGTTTGATTGATCAAACACCACGTAGTGATAAGGATCGTAATGTTAGTTTACAATTAAGTATGACTTACCTGCTTTGGAAATAAGCTAATCGAATAGTTTTTAAATAAAAAATCGGATGCCCCGTTCTTGGTCATCCGATTTTTTTTTTAGAACCATTTATGTTTAACTTGTAACTATTAGGACTAGCACTTACGTCTTAAGAAGCGTCTCAAATAGTTTTCAAACATTCATTACCTATACTTTTATGCAAAGCTTTAATCCCATCATTCTTAGTCTGTGTTTGCTATTGACTCCCCTATTTTTATCTGCCCAAGCTACGGAAGAACCAGTCACGATAGGTTTTAAGACCAGCATCAAATCGGAAGTACTGGGAGAAGAACGGCCGATTCTAATTCGACTACCTAAAGATTATGAAGAGTCTGATCAAAGATATCCAGTTATTTATGTGATGGATGGAGCTGGACACTTTCATCATACGACTGGAACCGTCAATTTTCTGTCTCGCAATAACTTGATACCAGCATCCATTGTAGTAGCCATCCCTAATACTGATGATCGTACCAGAGACTTAACTCCACCAGAAGTTAGTGATACGCCCCGATTCCCAACGGCAGGAGGAGCGGACAACACCCTCCAGTTCATGGCTGATGAACTCATGCCTTTTATCAATAGTAAGTATAGAACCACCGACTATAAAGTACTGATTGGGCATTCTTTTGGCGGCCTTTTTGCTATCCATGCAATGCTTCATCATCCTGGTTTATTTAACGCCCACCTTGCTATTAGCCCCAGTCTTTGGTGGAACGACCAAGACAAGGTGACTGAATTAGAGGAATATCTAGAAAACAAACCAGACAATGCTACCAAATTGTACATGACCTTAGGTAATGAAGATGGAATGATGAAAGGTGGAGTATGGAAATTTGCTGCCGTCCTTGGGGAAAATGATCCAACAAACATCAACTGGAAATTTATCCCGATGGAGCAAGAAACTCATGGTACCGTGCCGCATCGCAGTACTTATAATGGTCTAGAATCACTCTTTGAAGACTGGCGTATAGCTGATGTATACGACTTGTTCCAAAGCGGAGGTTTAGCAGCAATAGATCAGCATTATGAATATATCCAAAAGACCTACGGTACAAAAGACTTAGCTCCACCTAAAGGGCTCTTAAATAATTTAGGCTTTCAGCTTTTAAGAAGAGCTCAAGCCAAGGATGCCCTTTCAGTATTTGAACAAATGACAGTACGTTTTCCAAAGTCTTCGGATGGCTTCCAGGGCCTAGGAGCCGCTTACCATGCACTGGATGATAAGGAAGCGGCTATTAAAAATTACAAGAAAGCATTGGATCTAAATCCAGGGAGTGAAATGGCTTTAAATGAATTAGAAAAGCTTGGTGTAAAAGATCAATCTAAAGAAATAAAGTTAGCAGATAATGTTTTAAAATCTTATGTAGGAAAATACCAACTTCCACAAGGAATGATTCTAGAAATCACAAAAAAAGAAGATTACATTTATGGTCAGCCAAGTGGACAGGATAAAAGAAAAATGATTCCAAAAGCCAAGGATGCTTTCTATCTCAATGGCATGGACATCCAAGTCAAATTTCAACGAGATGAACAAGAAAATATCACGGGTGTCCATGTGACCATTAATAGTGAGGTCACTATGGAAGGCACTAAGCTATAATCAACTAATGGTGCTCCCCATACATTTTTTCGCCTGAAAGTATAGCAATAGGCAAACTATTTTCAGGTGGCGGTATAGGGCAAGTCGCAAAGAGAGAAAAAGCACACGGAGGATTATAAGCTTTATTAAAATCTAGTGTGATTGATTCTGCTCCAACTTCTGGCGCAGGCATAGACAAGAACCGGCCTCCGCCATAAGTACTTTCACCATTCGTTAAATCACTAAAAATAATAGTCCATTCTGGATCACCATAAAAACTTTGGTAAGGGTACAATTCAAATGCTTCGCCATTGACTTCAAAAACTAAAATGGCGGGGCACTCCTGGGTACGCTCCGACCCCAAAACGGTTGGAATCTGGATGGGCTTAGGCGTTTCAAACCAATCCAGGCGGGCTTGCACTTTCCAACTTGGATCAATTTCAAAGTTTGGGATATCTTCAAAAGCAAGCAACTCCGGATTTCTACTATCTTTTACCCGAATAGCGATCCCTTCTGGGCGTTGGATAGCAAAAAAGTTGATACTACCCATTTGTAAATACGTAGTGGGCTTGTTCATATCATGCCGAAGTACCATTTCTTTCACCAATTGATCTCCTTCTTTAATAGATACACCATCGGCCACTTTGATACTTAATAATGTATCATTTAAAATAAAAGTGCCTGCAAATTTTGGCGCAGTATCTGGAAATTGAACATGGTTAGAAGTATCTGAACCAAAAGAACTTGCTCCTTGCTCCAACCAATGTAGGCCAACCAAGCTCAACCAAGATCCAGCAGTGTCTCGCATTTCTTCATTGCGACTTTCCTGCCAAGCATTGATACTTTCGTAATACTCACTCTGATTAGTCATCGTACATTGGCTTAGCACAAACAGGCCTATTAAACTTAGCAAAACTAACTTTCTTGATGGTAGCTTAGACAT
>CAXIDD010000103.1:0-11463 GCA_964021975.1 uncultured Saprospirales bacterium
GTCTATGCACTTTTTTGATGCCTCTAACAAATATTTCGGTGGGAATGGTATCGTAGGTGCACAAATTCCAATTGGTACCGGAATTGCTTTTGCTGAACAATACAATGGTACCAAAAACCTTTGTGTTACAATGTTTGGTGATGGAGCTTCTCGCCAGGGTGCCTTGCATGAGTCCTTTAATATGGCTATGGCTTGGAAAATTCCAGTACTTTACATTGTAGAAAACAATGGGTACGCGATGGGAACTTCTGTTTCCAGAACTTCCAATGTAGAAGAGCTGTGGAAAATTGGTTTAGCTTATGACATGCCTAGCGAAGCTGTAGATGGTATGGATCCAGTAGCTGTCCACGAAGCCGTAAGTAAAGCGGCCGAACATATCCGTGCGGGTAAAGGACCTTATTTCTTGGAAATGAATACCTACCGGTACAAAGGACACTCAGTTTCTGATCCTGCAAAGTACCGGACTAAAGAAGAGGTACAAACCTACAAAGACCGTGACCCAATCAAAGTATTGGAAGCAAAACTATTATCTGAAAAGATTGCGACCGAGGATGAAGTGAAAAATATCCAAAGTCAAATTAAAAAAGAAGTAGAAGCAGCAGTGAAATTTGCTGAAGAATCGAAGTTTCCAGATCCTTCAGAGTTATATACAGATAACTATCTACAAGAGGATTACCCATTTATTAGGGATTAATCTGATTTTATAGTGCTTTGGGAAGCGGATAAAAGTGATAAAATGCTTTTACCCGCTTTTTTTATCGTTTTTAACAAACTTCTATGCAAGATTTTGGCTGATCATTGCCTGGAATAGAAAAGATTAATTATTTTTGCGTGGCCTAAAAATAAGGTATTGAAAAACTAGGTCGAATAACTGGTTTTATAAACCAATTGAATTGATCCAATTAGAAAAGAAATGGCAAGAAGAAAGAAAAACAAGCAGGAAGAAGATATTTTAGTTGACATTGTAGATGTTAGGGATAATTTCCAAGGTTTTTACGAAAAAAACCAAAAAGTAATCTGGGGTGTCCTTGGTGGCCTGGTCCTTTTAGTTGGAGGTTACTTCATCTACACTCAATTGTATTTAGAGCCTCGTCAAAAAGAAGCTATGACACAAATGTATCAAGCTCAAAAGCAATTTGAGCAAGATTCTTTTGCAAAAGCTTTAACCAATCCTGGAGCTTTATACCCAGGGTTTTTAGATATTCAAGACCAATATGGCGGTACGAAAGCAGCTAACTTAGCTTCTTACTATGCCGGAGTTTCTTACTTGAATTTAGGGAAATTTGACGCTGCAGTAGATTATTTAAAGTCTTACAAGGCCTCTAACCCTGAAATGACCATTATGAAAAATGGAGCATTGGGAGATGCTTATTCAGAATTGCAAGATTTTGGTCAAGCAATGTCGAGCTATCAAAAAGCAGCGAATAGCAACAATGATTTCTTGACACCTTACTACCTTAAGAAAGTAGGAATGTTGCACGAAAGAAATGGGAATACTGCTGAAGCTAGTAAAGTATACAACAAAATCAAAGCAGATTTTCCTCAGTCTAATGAAGCAAGAGATATCGATAAGTTCTTAGCTAGAGTTACAGGATAATTTCAAACTATTGCTTAATACTTATTTCAAAGGGTAAGACTAAACGATTTAGTCTTACCCTTTGTTATTGATTGCAGTTGTTTGAGTCAACTATTTAAACATGCTCTTAATTAAAAAATAGAAATATGTCTTCTGCTATTAAAAATCTTTCCACTTACGATGCGTCTTCTATCCCAGACGCACAAGATTTTCGCTTTGGCATTGTCGTTTCGGAATGGCATGCGGATATTACCCATGCTTTATACGAAGGCTGCGCCGAAACACTGAGCAAACACGGTGCGCAACTAGATAATATTGAGGTATTCCAAGTACCAGGTACCTTCGAATTAACAGCTGGCGCGCGTTTGTTAGCAGGAAGACATACTTTGGATGCCATTATTTGTATCGGTTGTGTGATTCAAGGAGAAACAAAGCACAACGAATACATCAATAACGCAGTGGCATCAGGACTGACCAGCCTAACGCTAGCGACAGGAGTACCTTGTATCTATGGAGTTTTGACCCCCAATACAGAGGCACAAGCTAAAGATAGAGCTGGTGGTAAGTATGGGAATAAAGGAGTGGAAGCAGCTGTGACAGCAATTAGAATGGCAGATGCAAAACGCTCTTTAGGAAAAACTAAGAATCGGATTGGGTTTTAAACAGGCGCTCAAGCTATAAAATGAATCAATGAAAATACATACCATCGATACTGGTTATTTCAAATTAGATGGTGGAGCGATGTTTGGAGTCGTTCCTCGTCGACTTTGGCAACGCCTGCACGCACCTGATGAAAATAACATGTGTACTTTGTCCATGCGTTGTTTATTGATAGAAATGGGAGATCGGAAAATTTTGATTGATACCGGAATAGGGGATAAACAAGATGCCAAATTTCGTTCCCATTTTGAGCCACATGGAGCAGCCAATCTTTTAGCTTCGCTGAAGCAAAAGGGCGTGCAGTCGGACGATATTACGGATGTTTTATTGACTCATTTTCATTTTGATCACGCTGGTGGGGCAGTATCCTACAATGCAGACGGTGATTTGGTTCCTACTTTCTCTAAGGCCATTTATTGGACTAACCAACAGCACTATGATTGGGCAATTAATCCTAATACTAGAGAAAAAGCATCTTTTTTGAAGGAGAATTTTGTGCCCTTGCAAGAGCAGGGGGTATTGCGAATGATCCCCACACCAAATGAGATCATTAATTGGTTGCCTGGTATTGATTTGCATTTGCTCTATGGGCATACAGAAGCCATGATGATGCCTGTTTTAACTAAAAATGGGAAGAAGATTTATTATGGGGTAGACTTGTTACCTACTAGCTTTCATGTGAGTATGCCTTTCGTGATGAGTTATGATGTTCGCCCCTTGAAAACATTAGAAGAGAAAAAGGTGTTGTACCAGCAAATAGTTGATAATCTTGATGCTGCTGTTGTCTTTGAACATGATCCCAAAGTAGAAGCAGCCACCTTAATTCGGAATGAAAAGGGGAGGGTAGTAATCGGAGCGGTTGTCGACCCTACTTCATTTTTATCAGATTAATTTCAACAAGTAGCGCCTCAGAAAAATTGGAAGATTCAAAAAGAAATATTGGTTTTATACTTTCTGGTGGTGGGTCTCGGGGGGCTTATCAAATTGGTTTTTGGGAAGCCATTAAAGACCTTGATTTTGCATCCAGAATACATACTATTTCTGGCGTTTCTATAGGTGCTGTTAATGGGGCGATGATAATCCAGGAATTAACCGGTGCAGCCCATCAGTCGGCAGTGGAAATGTGGAAAGCAGCAATTCCTGGCCAAGTATTTAATGCCATTCCGGATGATTTAAAAAACCTGGAATGGAAGGATTACCTAGAGCTTGGTTTGGACAGTCTAAAGCATTTTAAAGTGCGAATTGATCCTTTTATTGATCAGTTATTTGAAAATACAACGGAAGATTTAATTCGCCAATCGCCGATATCACTCATACTTGCAGCATGGAATTTGACAATTTTAACTACCGAAGTGTTTCATTTAGACAATATAGATCGTGGTAAATTACCAGATTACATATTGGCAAGTGCTAGTTTTCCTGCTTTTGGAGCTCATAAAATTGGCGCTTATAATTATTTGGATGGAGGTATTGGTAATAATTTACCACTTGACTTAGCCTTAGATCAGAAGGGGGTTGAAAAAGGCTTAGCCATAGATGTTGGTTCCTTTGTCCGCTATCGTCCCACTCAGATGTTGATTGAAAACAAATATAAGAACCGCAACCTGACCATTCGGCCTAGTAAATCCATTCCTTCACCGGCCAATTTTTCGCAGAGTGCTATCCAAGAGATGCTAGAAGTGGGCTATGCTGACGGACTGGCGAGCTTAGAAAAAATTAAAGCGTTTTTTGAGCTTTAAACTCTCTCGATATTTTCTTTTCTTTGTACTAAGCTAAACTCAAATAGCTTCAATTAAAACCAAAGGAATGCTAATAGCTGCTTGGGCGCTTTTATTTATTTGTTTTTTAGCCTTATTACATACCTACCTGCTTTTTCCAATGATTGCAAAAGCAAAGGCCGGAAAAAGTAGACCCCAAGGAGCTATTTATGCACCCAATGACACCGAGCTTCCCTTCATCTCTATCGTTAGTTCCTTTTTTAACGAAGAATTAGTGGCTTTAGATAAAATAGATTCCATAAGGAAACAAGCCTATCCCAAACATAAATTTCATTGCTTTATTGGTTCGGATGCTTCCAGTGATCAGACCAATGATTTAGTCCAATCAGCTATTCAGGGTGACCAACAATTCACTTTCTTTCCATTCGAACAACGCCGAGGTAAACCTCCGGTCATTAATGAAATAGTTGAAAGGGCGATCGCACTTCATGGAGATGGACCAGATCATTTGATTCTGCTGACGGATGCCAATGTAATGATGCATCCTCAGGTTTTGTATCGCTTGGCGCGGCATTTTAAAAACTCAGCAATTACCTTAGTGGATGCCCATATGCAACATACTGGCATGCAGGCGCAGGGGATTTCCCAGGCTGAAAATCAATATTTATCTACTGAAGTAAAACTAAAAGACTGGGAGAGCCGAGCGTGGCAACATATGATGGGGCCGTTTGGAGGTTGTTATTTACTGCGCGCCAACTATTTTGCGCCCGTACCTGCTAATTATTTAGTCGATGATTTTTACATCGCTATGAAAGTATTCGAACAAGGAGGAAAGGCGATTAATGATTTGGAAGCGCACTGCTACGAAGGAGTATCCCATGAAATTAAAGAGGAGTATCGGCGTAAAAGAAGAATTTCGGCGGGTAATTTTCAAAACCTTTTTACTTTTTGGAAGCTCTGGTGGCCTCCGTTCCAATTAAAAAAATGGATATTCTTTTCTCATAAAGTCTTGCGATGGTTTGGCCCTTTTTTGATGTTAGGCGTCCTTGTTAGTACCAGTATTCTTGCAACGACCAACAACTTATTAGGGGATCTACTGTTTCTTTTTGTAATAATTGGAATGCTCGGTATTCCTATATTAGATTGGCTATTGGAAAAGTTTGGACTAAATCTGTATATTTTCCGAGGTTTACGCTATTTCATGCTGATGAACTTAGCTTTATTAGAGGGATTTTTTAAATATTTAAAAGGAATAAAAAGTAATGTCTGGCAACCTACAAAACGTAACTGAAACGGGCGTTGATTATCAACTAAATACTATTGAAGAAGCTATTGAAGATATCCGAAATGGTAAAGTAATTATCGTAGTGGATGATGAAGATCGCGAGAATGAAGGGGATTTTATCTGTGCAGCAGAAGCAATTACCCCTGAGATAATCAACTTTATGGCTACGCACGGCCGAGGATTGATCTGTGCTCCAATTGATGAACGTCGCGCTGATGAGTTAGATCTACCAATGATGGTCACTTCTAATACGGCTCTACACGAAACTGCCTTTACGGTCTCTATTGATTTAGTAGGCTATGGTTGTTCTACAGGTATTTCAGCCTATGACCGATCGACAGGAATTAAAAAACTAACAGAACCAGGTACCAAGTCAAGTGATTATGCAAGACCTGGACATATCTTCCCTTTAAGAGCAAAGCAAGGTGGTGTCCTCCGTCGGACTGGACATACCGAAGCTGCGATTGATTTAGCTAAATTAGCTGGCTTTTACCCTGCTGGAGTTCTAGTTGAGATCTTGAATCCTGATGGTACCATGGCTCGGATTCCAGAATTGTGTGCTCTGGCCCAAAAGCACGATCTAAAAATAATTACGATAAAAGACCTTGTGGCTTTTCGGATGCGTAATGAACGGCTCATTAAAAAAGAGTTAGAATTAGAAATGGATACACCTCATGGGGAATTTAAAATTACCGCTTATGAGCAAATAACTACTGGTGATATTCACTTAGCCATTACGAAAGGCAACTGGACCACAGAAGATCCTGTTTTAGTCCGAGTCCAGTCTGGATCAGAAATGGCGGAGATCTTTGGTACTATGTTCGAAGACTATGGAGATATTCTCAAACAAGCTATTTCGGCCATTGGGTCCGAGGAGCAGGGCGTTTTATTGTACATGCGTCATGCTGAAAAAGATAGCTCTGATAGTTTATTAAATCACTTAAGAAATTATAAACATCAGAAGCAGATTGGCAATGATAAGCCTAGTATAAAAGAGCAAAGAGAAGAGATGCTTCAGCGGGACTTTGGGGTAGGTGCTCAAATTTTGAGAGATTTAGGAATAGGTAAAATGAGATTATTGACAAATAGTCCTAAAAAGCGAATTGGTTTATTAGGTTATGGTTTGGAAGTAGTAGAGAATGTAAATTTCTAAAAGGTAGGAATAGGCTAATAAGAAAAAAGCATCCCAAACTTTTCAACTAAAAGTTTGGGATGCTTTTTTCTTAGGCCTTATTCGAAGTGTTTAATTCAAACAGCTTATCATAAAAAAAATATTAAAGGCCTAAAATCTCCGCCATTTTTAAAAGATCTTCTCCAATTGGTTTGGATTTACCGATAGCATCCTCAAAAGGAGTGCAAACTACTTTATTGTTAAGCAAACCGACCATGGCTTTACTTTCTCCAGCTATTAGATATTCGACAGCTCCGAATCCTAGTCTACTTGCCAGTACTCTGTCTACGCAATTAGGCGAACCTCCTCTTTGTAGGTGTCCAATCACTGTAACGCGCGGATCTAAATTAGGATTGAATTCTTTCACTAGACGCGCTACCTCAAAGGCACCACCGTAGGGATTGCCTTCTGCTACCAAAACCAGACTGAATAATTTTTTTCGTTTAGCCGTCTTTTTTAAATGATTAACAATGCGCTCAACGGAAATTTCTTTTTCAGGGATGAGAATACTTTCAGCACCACTCCCGATTCCAGCGTGCAGCGCAATATAACCAGCGTGTCTGCCCATAACTTCAATAAAGAATAAGCGCTGGTGGGAATCTGCTGTATCACGAATTCTATCGATCGCTTCAATGGCTGTATTCACAGCTGTGTCAAATCCAATGGTTAGGTCTGTTCCATAAAGATCATTGTCTATTGTACCTGGAATACCTAAAAAAGGAATGTCTCCATATTCATCCGTGAAAACTTTTGCGCCAGTAAAAGTACCATTGCCACCGATTGCAATCACTGCATCAATATCAAAAGCATTTAAGGATTCATAAGCCGATTTACGGCCTTCAGGTGTCATAAAACGCTTACATCTCGCCGTTTTTAAAATGGTACCTCCCCGATGGATGATATTGGCTACATCTCTTCGTTCTAGTCGTTTTAGATCACCATCAATCATTCCATCATATCCGCGTTGAATCCCGTAAACGTGCAAATCATAATAGGAAGCTGTCCGGACGACTGCCCTTACGGCTGCATTCATACCTGGTGCATCTCCACCAGAAGTCATAATTGCAATCCTTTTAATTTCGTTACTCATTATTTTCTTTTTCTAAGCTACAGGTCGATGAAACTCTACCAGATTATCAATTGGTTTTTTTATAAATACGCCCGAATGCATACTTCTTTCTTCTAAAATGAAATTCAGTTCCTCTTGGAAGTAAAAAGCAACCGATCCAATAAAATGGATGGGTATTGAAAGATGTTTGGGGTACTTTCTGACATGTCGATCAATAAATTCGGCAAAAGATCGATAGATTAGGCCTTGCATGAAAAAGTGATTTTTATGCGTAGCAATAAATCTAGTCAGGGAAGCAAGGTACACATTTGGAGAAGTATTTTCACCATATATATTAGAGAGAAATTCTGATTTACCTCCGGGCACTAATTTTTCTAAAGCAGCTTTAAGGTCGGCTGGTAATTCTCGGTAAAAGTAGGTCTGGACTAAGGCCTTACCCAAGTGAGCTCCACTGCCTTCATCTCCCAGAAAGTAGCCAAGGTTAGTCACATTATCTACTACCTCTTGACCATCATAATAACAGGTGTTTGATCCAGTACCTATGATACAAGAGATCCCTGGTTTTGTACCACAAGTAGCCCGAGCAGCACCTAATAAATCATGCTTTACCTCAATGGTGGCATTAGGAAATACATTAGCCAAGGCAATTTCTACTACTTTGGCCTTTTCCGGATCCCAAATTGCGGTCCCATAATAAAAAATTTGGCTTACTTCCTCCACAGGAGCTAAGGCTTCTAAAAAGGCGGTTTGT
This sequence comes from uncultured Saprospirales bacterium, assembly GCA_964021975.1. Classification (GTDB taxonomy): domain Bacteria; phylum Bacteroidota; class Bacteroidia; order Chitinophagales; family Saprospiraceae; genus DATFKA01. The sequence continues at coordinate 8,231 of CAXIDD010000103.1, forward strand.
ACCTTTTGCTGAATCAATTCTGAAGGGTGATAGATGGGATTGAACCCCATGGTTTGAATGATCTCAGGCTGTGCTTCAGCGGAAGTTAATAATACCCAATCTGCTTTAGTAGAGCCACTATCTGCTATTATAGTCATGCGATGTTACAATTTTCTAAAACAAAGGTAGTGTAAAATTTACACTAAGTAAAATTAGAATAGCTTCTTTAGCTAGTGATAAAGGTGGGAAATTTTTTTAAAACATTTTTGTTTAAAATATTTGCTTTATAAAACATTTAGTTTTATTTTTGTTTTAAATACAAAAAGGAGCTAACATGGATATTAATTATACCAAACCGAATCAAAACTTAGAGCAGCTGAAAAATTTCTGGCAATTTATCCAGAAACAGTGGTTCAATGCCATTTTGCTTTACTTAGCCTTACACGTTTTTTTAAACAAAAATATTAGTGTGGAATTTGGGATTTCTGAGGATGTTCCAACCATAACTGATATGAGTATTGTACCAAAAGCAAGTACCACTAGTCTAAGCAGTGCTCCCAAAAAAGGGGGAGGGGCAGGATTTAGTCTGTCTAATTTAACTCCAGTACTTAGTCCTGATTATGGTGAGCGCAAAGGTATTCCCAAGTACCTGATTAAAGAAAAACTGAATGTCTGTAAAAAATACGTGAAGACTTTTGCTCCAATTGCTATTAAAGAAATGGAAGAGTTTGGTATCCCTGCCAGCATTACACTGGCTCAAGGTTTATTAGAATCGAATGCTGGTGAAAGTAAACTGGCACTGGAGTCACTCAATCACTTTGGCATTAAATGCCGTTCCAAATGTAGAGGGTGTACCTGTCGCAATTATACGGATGATGATGTTTATGATATGTTTCGGGTATTTGACTCCGTTTATGATAGCTACCGAGAGCACTCTTTACTCCTAAGCAATAGTGGCCGTTACCGTGGTTTATTTGAGTTACAAAAAGACGACTATGAGGCTTGGGCTTATGGGTTGAAAGCAGCTGGTTATGCTACCGATAAAAACTATGCGCAAAAATTAATTCAAATCGTATAAGTATGATCGCTAATCATACTCCAAAGAATATCTGACTGTTATCAGCTTATATTTTCTCTAATTACGAGTCTTTCCCTTTATTAGGGGAAAGACTTTTTTACTAATAAAAAGGTTTTACTTGGTTTGGACATCAAAGGAGCATTGCCTATTTGTTTATTTAGGTCGTTACTAGTATTTTTCAATAAAATAGGTGGACCCAGATGATCAATTTAGAGGAAATCAAGAAGATGTATAAGTTGGGAAGAAACCTGACTTTGTTGGACGTTCAAAAACTATTGCAAGCGGCAAGAATGAAATCCTTTCCCACCGGTACCTTTCTAATTAGCGAAGGAGCCGTCAAAAAAGAAATATTCTTCATCCGAAAAGGATTGGTTCGAGCTTTTGCTATTAATGATAAAGGTGATGAAATAACGACTCTATTGAGGAAAGAAAATCAAATTATTGCCAGCTCGGATATAATTTTATTTGATCAGCCTGCCCAATTTTATTATCAAACCTTGGAGCCCACGCAAACTTTTCAAATTGATTATGAACTACTGCAATCCATTATCGCTGAAAACCCAAAACTAGAAGCCAATAGAAAATTTATTTTCCAGAATATTTTGAAAGAAACTTTAAAACGGATTGATTCATTTGTTCTACTTTCTCCTGAAGAAAGATACATTCACTTTGTTCGTTCAAACCCAGATTTAGTAAACCGCGTTCCCAATAAATATATTGCCAATATACTTGGAATTACTCCCGTTTCTCTGAGTCGAATTAGGAAAAGAATTGCTTCTAAAAAAAAATAACAGCTCCTTCACTAATTATCTTTTGTTAATCTCTACAGCCTGTTTTGCCCTTTACTTTTGTGTCATTATCAATCTTAAATAAACTAAAAATGACACATTTAAAAAGTATTCCAACCTTCTTTTTTTTGATGATTATCTTGCTCACATTGGCTTCCTGCGATAAAAAAGAGGCAATCGTAGAAGCTCTTAATGAAACAGAAGCGGTTGAAATAATTACTACCGGTTTGCAGACTTATGCTGGTGGACTAACGAGTAATTTAGAACTTTTAGCAGAGCAGTTGGTAACCGCGGTCAAATCTGGAGAACTATGTGACAGTCTCTACTCAGAAAGTATAAATAAAGCTTATTCTACATTGCAGGTTGAGGCTAGTTATGATACAGAATTATCATACGAATTGACTTGTAATACGGTAGGCATACCAATGTCAGCAACCTTCTCAACATCTGGTGATCTAATGTATGAAGCGGCCAAAGTGATTTCTGAGGATGAAATGATTTTTACTGGAACAGCATCAAGTTTATCATTAATGGAACCTTCTATTTTGATTGTTGGAGATTTTGAAAAGGAAGGCATACAAACATTGGAATTGATGGAGCAAAAGACAATTAATAGTCAATTTGAGGTAGAAGTCAAAGCTGTCGAAATAAGTAAACATAACTACGAGATCGAGTCGGGTACGGGTGTTTTTTCTTTGACTGGAATGAGTAATGGAGAGGCTTTTTTTTACTCAGGAGAAATAATCTTTAAAGGAAGTAAGATGGCAACCTTGTCTATTGAGGGAACAGCATATGATGTTACCTGGAAATAAGGAGAAGTCCATTTATACAATTTCTTTAAATTCAAATTAAATGTCAATGCAAACGGATTTTCCATACTTTCTCCCCCTGATTATTAATGTCCTTCGATATTTTTTATTTGCAGGCGGTGCTTTTTTAATCTGCTATACACTATTCCCAAAGTTTTTTTGTGCGAGTAAAATTCAATCTCGGCTTGTAAATAAAAAAGCTTTTGTTCGAGATATTGGTCATTCTCTACAAACTACGGTCATTCTAAGTTTAGTAGGTTTTTTGTTTCTAAAAACACCCTTGAAATACACTACTCAAATTTACTATGAGTTGTCTGATTATGCTTGGTGGTGGCTTCCCTTAAGTGTTTTATTGAGCTTAATTTTGCACGATACTTACTTTTATTGGATGCATAGAGCTTTACACCAGCCTAAGTTATTTAAGGTGATTCACTTACTACACCATCGATCTGCCAACCCATCTCCCTGGACCTCTTACTCATTTTCGATACTTGAAGCCTTTTTAGAAGCAATGATTGCTCCGTTAATTTTAATATTAATTCCAATACATCCAATTGCTCTGATGATTTTCACCTCCCT
>CAXIDD010000104.1:0-11454 GCA_964021975.1 uncultured Saprospirales bacterium
TGAATTACCGGAGGAGGTGGAGGTGGAGGTGGTGGAGGTGGTTCTGCAGTACGTGGTGCGTCTATCTCAATATCTTCATCAATAGAGAAGACCAATTCTTGTTCTTCGATTACTTCGGCATACTGTGTCCAGTTGAAAGCACCTAAGGTCAACAGCAATGCTGCAATTAAACCTAAGCGGAAAAAAGTAGGACTCAAGGCAAAGACATCTACTTCTGGATATTTATTACGTTTGGTGAACGTCTTACGCTTATCATTAGCGTGTTTTTTACTTAGGTTTGTATCTGCTTGCTTTTTGTAGTACAGTTTAAATAAGAAAACCATACCGAATAAAATAAGGCCAAGAGCTACAATGCCCAGCAAAAGTTGATTGGATGTGAATGCAAAATTGGTTAGCATGGCGTTTGGTTTTAGATTAAAAAATCTCGGAAGGAACTTTCTTTTAAGTTGCTCCCTGTTTACGATTACTAAGATGCAGCTCTTTAAAGCCCCCTTTACTGACATTGGTCAGCACCAGCCACTGATTTTTAGCACTTTTTGGATTTTCACCAATTAAACACTTGCTTTTATGCATAAATACCTGCTTTTATTTTGAAATAAGAGGTAGGTGTTTGGTAAATACTTTAGACGCAATGCATTGCGGTTCTATATTTTCTAGACGCAATGCATTTCGTCTCTTGGTGTTTGAAGTTGAATTGTTTAATTTCGCTCTTATGGATTTGCAGCAACGCACTCGCTTCATTAAGGAAAAAGCCTACGAGTTAGGCTTTGCTTTTGTTGGTATTTCGAAGGCGGCCTTTATGGAAGAAGAAGCGCCGCGTTTAGAACAATGGCTCAATCAGGACCTCCACGGGCAAATGAAATATATGGGTAATCATTTTGACAAAAGAGTAGATCCGACCTTATTGGTTCCTGGGGCCAAGTCAGTTATTAGCCTAATGTATAACTACCATAATCCCTCCAAACAGAAAGATCCTAATGCGCCTAAAATAGCACAATATGCCTACGGACAGGATTATCACCATATACTAAAAGGCAAATTGCGACAGCTATTGGACGCTACTCAGAAGACCATTGGTCAAGTAGAAGGCAGGGCATTTGTTGACTCCGCGCCGGTTTTAGAACGAGATTGGGCAAGACGGAGTGGCGTGGGTTGGGTCGGTAAAAACACCATGGTGATTCACCCAAAAGCGGGCTCCTATTTTTTCTTAGCAGAACTAATCATTGATCTCGAATTAGAAGCGGATGGTCCAATAAAAGATTATTGTGGTACCTGCACCCGCTGCATTGATGCTTGCCCCACGGAGGCCATCTCACCAGAAGGCTACTGGATGGATGGAAGTAAGTGTATCTCCTATTTTACAATTGAGTTGAAAGAAGCATTGCCCGAAGCCTATAAAGGTCAATTTGAGAACTGGATGTTTGGCTGTGATATCTGCCAGGAAGTCTGTCCATGGAATCGTTTTGCTAGCAAACATGAGGAACCCTCATTCGAACCACATCCTGATCTGCTGGAGCTGAAAGAAGAAGATTGGCGAGAACTAACGGAAGAAGTATTCCGAAAAGTTTTTAAGAAATCTGCCGTAAAAAGAACCAAATTCAAGGGTTTAAAAAGAAATATCGCATTTTTGCAATAATAACTTTATTCTAGTGTCTGTTTAAAACCAGAAACCACCAAATCACCAAACCGAGACACCACAATATGAACAGTAGCAGTATTAGTCGTTATAAAGCCGTAGCCATTGGTTTTTTAGTCTTCGGGTTTATTATCTATCGCTTTAGTGATTTGGTGACTTATGTATTGGTCGCCTGGGTACTTTCTTTAGTTGGTCGCCCATTAATGCGACTATTGGAAAAAATAAAAATCGGGAGATTTCAGCTTGGTCCCAATCTAAGTGCCATTTTTGTTTTATTAACCTTCTTCTTAGTTGGAACAGGTGTCTTCTTTTTATTTGTTCCGATCGTCCTGGAACAAGCCTATAACTTAGCAGGAGTAGATTACCAAGCGATGGCTGCCACCTTAGAAGAACCATTCAACCAATTTAAGGCCTGGATGGAAAGCTACGGTATTCCAGTACCAGATGAGTCTTTAGAAAGTGCCATTCAAAAAGCCTTTAACAATGGTTTTGATCCGAATAGGACTGGTGAGATTGTTGGCACCCTGGTAAGTGCAGCGGGTAGTATTGTGATTGGTTTATGTTCTATTGTCTTTATTACTTTCTTTTTTTTAAAAGAAAAAGGACTTTTCATAGATGGTTTATTAGCCATTATCCCCAATAAATATGAAACAGCAACTAGAGAAGCCATCAAGGATATTGTGTATTTATTGTCCCGCTATTTCAATGGTATTCTTTTACAGATCACTATTATTTCACTATACATGACGATCATGCTCAGTATTTTTGGTGTCAAAAATGCTTTTCTGATTGCCATCTTCGCTGCTTTTATTAATGTAATTCCTTATTTGGGTCCGGCGATAGGCGCAACTTTTGGCATCTTCATCGTTATTACAGCCAATATTGATTTGGATTTTTACAATCAATTATTGCCCATTATCATCAAAGTGGCGCTCATCTTTGCATCCATGCAATTGATCGATAATTTCATTTTACAGCCTTTTATCTTTTCAAATTCTGTACTAGCCCATCCATTAGAGATCTTTCTGATTATTCTAATGGGCGCAAGTTTATCCGGTATAACTGGCATGATCTTAGCCATACCCGTTTATACAATCATCCGAGTAGTAGCCCGCGAATTCTTTCACCAAAGGAAGCTCGTAAAACGGTTGACCAGAAAAATGGATGAAGCAGATATTTGATAAAAAACGCTAAAGCTCAACGAGCTCTAAACCGTCTAGTAAAATGTTACCATTGTAGGCCCCATCTATCATATCGTTATAATAGGCCTCTACTACAAAATAAGCCGTGTTTGATTTTGGCTTCAAAGTCAACTCAAAATACTTCCAATCATAATTGAGAATAGGCGGGGTTTGCCCGAGCTGTTGCAAATTGTCCTCCCAAGCTTCTGCTCCATTTATCCTTAGCACAACGGATTCGGTATAGTTTGCTCGTTCATCCGTCAGCTTACTAACACTAACAAAGGTTTCCGAGCGAGCGATATACCCCCGAAGCTGGTACTTCTTTCCTTTTTTTAAGGGCTGATCGAGTTTTTGGCCTATTTTTTCCCAAGTCTCATTGTCACGGACCACCATACCGATATAGGTATCGCCATGTTTTGCGGCTTTGGTCACCATAAAGGCACCGGTAGGATGAATATCTGGGGGGCTTTCGTTTTCAGGACCAAAATCCAGCCATTCTTCGGGTACGGTAGAATGATTAGCTATGCCTTCAAAAGAACCATTTCGTAATAGATTTTCAGATTCAGACTGCGCGCCTTTGAACCAGAAAAAACAACAAAGTAACATAACTGCTGACAGGGAAAAGAACCGGAGTTTAGTCATCATAAGGGTAAAAATTTTAGTTTAGGAATTCTTTTATTATTAAGATGCGAAAAACAACTCAACTGTTGCATCATTTTTCTAGCAGCCGGTATATTTGTCATCATTGCATCATTTTAGGACCAAAGGCAACTTTTTTATTACTTATTCCTTATTATAGACAAGAATTCGACCATTCTAAAGATGCAAAACAAAAATCAGCTCATTTATCTTGATTATAACTCCACCACTCCAGTTGATCCTCGAGTCATTGAAGCGATGCTTCCTTTCTTCTATGAGCATCCGGGTAATGCTGCTAGTCATCACCATGCCTACGGATGGGTAGCCGAAGAAGCGGTTGATCACGCCCGGCAACAATTGGCCAAGATCATCGGTGCGGATGCAAAAGAAATGGTCTTTACTTCTGGCGCCACCGAAGCCATTAACCTAGCGATAAAAGGTGTTTTTGCCCGCTATCAGCGTAAGGGAAAGCATATCATCACTTTACAGTCAGAACATAAAGCTGTGTTGGATACCTGTGCAGCACTAGAAAAGAAAGGAGCCGAGTTAAGCTACCTTCCTGTCGATAATAAGGGATTTGTTGATCTGGAGGAATTAGCAGCGACCATTCGGCCAGACACCATTTTGGTAAGTATCATGTGGGCCAATAACGAGACCGGCGTTATCCAACCCATGGAAGCGATTGGACAGCTTTGTGCCGAGAAAGGTACACTCTTAATGAGTGATGCCACCCAGGCAGTTGGTAAAATACCCGTGGATGTGAGCGCAGCGAAAGTAGCCCTCCTACCCTTTTCAAGTCACAAGATTTATGGCCCCAAAGGTGTGGGCGCCCTTTATGTATCTAAATATCAACCCAGAGTCGCTTTACAAGCCCAAATTGAGGGCGGTGGCCACGAGGGAGGCCTGCGCTCCGGCACACTTAATGTCCCCGGTATTGTAGGTTTTGGCAAAGCAGCGGCTATTGCCAATGTAGGGTTTGAAGCGGAGGCTAAAAAACTTACTGATTTAAGAAATTACCTAGAAAATCAATTATTACAAATCTCGGAAGTCTATCGAAATGGGCCCAGCGATCAACGCCTGCCAAATGTCAGTAACTTGTCCTTCAAATATTTGAGTGGAGAAGCAATCATGATGGCTTTCAAAGAGCAGCTAGCCGTTTCATCTGGTTCAGCTTGTACATCTGCTGATCCAGATCCTTCCCATGTATTGCAAGCTATGGGAAATAGTCCCAATATGGCAGAGGCGGCCCTTCGGTTCAGTTTAGGCCGGTTTACAACTAGGAAGCAAATACAAATGGCTATTGGTGCCGTGAAAGCAGCTGTTTCTAAACTAAGAGCAGAAAGCCCTGCCTGGCAGCTATACGAAGATGGTGTAGACTTAAGCCCAATGGGTTGGTAATTTCCAAAAAAATAATCCAGCTAAAAAGAACTCTAATTGCCTTTGCTTTGTATATTAGAGTAACAACAAATTTAATAGTATGTTATTTGTAGCAGAAAGTGCAAAGGAAAAGATCCGAGAGATTCGGAGTAAGGAGAATTATGATGAAGGATATTTCATCCGGGTTTCTGTGACTAGTGGTGGCTGCTCAGGCCTTTCCTATAACATGGATTTTGACAATCAATCCAAACCAGATGACCAGGTTTTTGAAGATAATGGCGAAAAAGTTGTAACGGATTTAAGAAGCTTCTTATATCTCTGTAATACGACGTTGGAGTTTTCAGGTGGTCTGGATGGCAAAGGCTTTTATTTCAATAATCCGAATGCTGCCAGAACTTGTGCTTGTGGGGAAAGTTTCTCTGTTTAAGCAGAAGATGATCCTATTTCTAAGAACCTAATCTCTGTGCCTAACCAAAACTATGTATCGAATCGGCTTTGATGCCAAAAGGTTATTTAACAATACTACTGGACTCGGCAACTACAGTCGGACCTTGGTGAATAACTTGGCTTATTATTATCCAGATAATGCCTACTTTTTGTATTCACCAAAGGTGCAAAAAAATGAAGATACCCAGGAGTTTATCAATAGCCCCTCCTATTCGGTTTATGTTCCCAAAGGCCTAAGCAAGGCGGGCTGGCGATTCTATCGAGTACGCCAACAATTGAAACAACATAAGTTAGATCTTTACCATGGTCTAAGCAATGAAATTCCAATCGGCTTAGATCATTATCCAATTAGAAAAGTAGTCAGTGTTCACGATCTCATTTATAAACATTTCCCGAAACAGTATAGTGCTTATGACCGCCAGGTTTATAATTTCAAAACTAAATATGCCTGTGAACATACCGACCAAGTGATCGCGATTAGTGAATCTACTAAAAAAGATATTGTTGACTTTTACCAAATTCCAGAAGAAAAGATAAAAGTTGTTTATCAAAGTTGTTCGGAGCATTTCTTTCAGGATAAGTCTACTGCTTTGATTGAAAAAGTAAGCCATAGGTATCAACTACCGCAGGAATATATGCTGTATGTCGGTTCGATTACCGAGAGAAAAAATCTATTGGGTATTTTGAAGGCGATGACGATGCTTCCTAAAGCTATGGAGGTGCCACTCGTAGTGATTGGTGGAGGGAGAGCCTACAAAGAAGAAGTATTAACTTTCATTGCTCAAAATAAACTAACCAAATACATACATTTCATCAGTCCCAAAAACGAAGATCTTCCTTTTATTTATCAGAAAGCTTCCGTCTTTGTTTATCCCTCTTTTTATGAGGGCTTTGGAATCCCTATCATCGAAGCTTTATTTAGTAAAACGCCCGTTATTACTTCCGACTGCTCGTCTTTGCCGGAAGCTGCAGGCCCTGATTCTTGGCTCGTAGACCCCTATCAACCAGAAGCGATTGCAGATGCTATTGACAAGGTGCTTGAAAATAGTGCCCTACAAGAAAAGATGATTGAGCGTGGGTATGATTACGCCCAACAGTTTCGCGGGGAACCACTTACCCAGCAATTGGTAAAGGTTTATGAGGGCATATTGTAGCATTGGGGATCTATTCCAAGGTAAAAATCTTTAAATCTACCCTTCGGTTCTGAAAATTTGGTCGATCATCCCTAACGGAACCATAACCCTTCATATTAATATTAGAGATGGTAAATCCTTTTTCAAACAGATACAGGGCTATTTTTTTGGCCCTTTGTTCCGAAAGCTCCAAGTTGTAGATATCTTCTCCAATATCATCGGCGAATCCATTCACCTCAATTCGGATTACCTTTTTGTCTCCGAGGCTGGTTAAAAATGCATCAAAACTCATCAATTCTGAGTTTTCAGCTTCTGCACTATTGAATTTAAAGAAAATGGAATGCGTGTAATGTTTACGCGTCAAAATTTTGGGTGGAATCCTAGTTTGAGGTGTGTCAACGGGCGGTGGCTCAACAGGATTAGCAGCTGGTTCCTGATCCGTTTCCGCTTCCGATGGCAAACCTTTAATTAATTCTGTCGGCGCATTGATAGGTCGCAAATTGATATCCAATTTGAAAAAATTCCGATTATTAGATTCTGGGATGAGAAAATATTTTTCCCAAGGATGGTATTCCTCTTCTAAAACGCCGGTATACAATTCTGACTGCGCAGGCAAACAGAGGAAGAAGCGGCCGCTACGATCGGTCCTTATCACTTCGGTCTCACTAATTTTCACATCGGTAAAAACTTGAGCGCCCGTTATCGCGTTGGTAACAAAACCTTCTACAAAAGTGATTGGTGATGTTGTTAATTCTGAAGAAAGTACCACTCGATAAATATCTTTCCCGCCATAACCTCCCGGCCGATCAGATGCAAAATATCCAGTAAGGCCGTCCGCAGAAAGAAAGAAACCCAGCTCTTCGTAAGGGCTATTTACTTTTGGCCCCAGATTTATTGGTTGGGTCCATTCATTATTGGTAGACAACATACTCATGAAGATATCCGAAGAGCCTAAGCCAAGGTGTCCGGTAGAACAAAAATAAAGGGCCTTCCCATCATTGGTAATAAATGGAGATTCTTCGTCTTTAGAGGTATTAATTTTAGGCCCCATATTAATGGGTTTAGACCATAGTCCGCTTGGTTGTTTCTCCACATACCAGATATCTGATCCTCCTTGATGGCCTGGCCCTTCCCACATACTGGCAAAGTACAAGGTACGGCCATCACAACTTACCGCTGCTTGCGATTCCCAGGCGGGGGTATTGGCACCACCTCTTATGGGTTGAAGAAGGCTTATTTCGGTACCATTGACGGTAGCTTCCCAGATATCACAAGGACCTGAAACCTGCTCCCGATTACAGGCCGTAAAATACATGGTACGGCCATCCCGAACCATGGTAGGCATGCCTTCATTCTGATCAGTATTAAAGGGTGCGCCAACGTCTTTACCAGTTCTCCATCGTTCTTTTTCAAAAACACTTACCAACAGGTTTTCATCGCCGGTATCGCCTCTTCGCTTGGTATAAAAAATAGTGGATTGATCGTTTGATAAGAATGGAAAATATTCATCCCAACGGGTATTAATGGCAGGGCCCAAATTAAGAACCCGTACATCTTGTCGAAAAGAAGCAGAATCCATAGATATTTGACAAGCCCTAATCGCATCTTCTAACTGGAGAGATAATTCAGATTCTCGAATACGCTCTTTCTCTCCATTGACTGTAAACTTGGTATCATTCTCCGCTTGTAAGAAATCGAATTTATCAAAGTAGAAAATGGCTTTTCCATAATCCCCCAATTTATAATAAGCTTCCCCTACTTGGTAGTACAAAACCCTAGAGAACCAAGGATCATTTTCTAAAACTTTGGTATAATATTCTAATGCTAAGCGAGGCATTTTTTGAACATCATAAGCCATCCCAATACCACGTTGGGCGGCTCTCAAATCTGGTTTGATATCTAGCGCACGGTTAAATAGTCGTATAGCCTTCTTATATTTCCCCTCCAATAGCGCTATCTCTCCTTCCAAATAAATATTGGAAGCCATTTCCAAGCTTTTTTGAGCAACTAGTGTTGGTAATAAAATACAAGTAAAAATAAGGGTCAATGTTTGCTTCATATCGATTCTTGGATGATCACTACCCTTAAATATACAAGATATCCAGCACCTAAACCTTGTCAACACCCAATTTTAAAAGAAGAAAAAAGTATAAAATACGCCGACGATCCCCTTTAGCGCACCAACTTTACATCTTGATACATTACCTGTATCCGGCCATCTGTCAACCGGACCAATATTTTACACAAATAAACGCCAATGGGGGCGTCTGCACCGTTCCAACCGATTGCTCCATCCAAGGTATTGAATTCTGGAGATTCATAAAGTACATTTCCCCACCGATCAAGCATTTGAAAAGATATCGCCTCAAAGGTATATTTACGCGGGTAAACAGTGTAGACATCATTCACATTATCTCCATTAGGTGAGAAAGCATTTGGTGTGTAAATATCTCTGCGGGAGAAGTTACACGATTCCCTAACTTGATTGGATTCAATTTTTATGATACTTGATTCCATGCAACCCCTGGAATCGACGACTAGCGCCCGGTAATTGCCAAGTCCAACGTTTTCTATTAATGGTTCTCTGACCAGACTTGAATCCCACTGAACTAAATAGGGTGCTACTCCACCAAGCATTTCTAGACGAATAGAACCATCACTTGCGGTTTGGCAACTGGGAAAAATGACCATTGGATTAAGCTCAAAGCCTGCATTATTGACTAAGCCCGTACCTTGCACCTCTCCCCGGCAGTTTTTATCTGAAAAAGCAATCAACTCATAGTCCCCTACTGCATTCACGGGTAAAGCAAAAGGATTATTTTGAATGTCGGCAAGGGCAATGGTTTGGGTATTATTAATTGCATAGGAAAGAGACCAAGGACCGTTGCCCTCCATGGCTACGGATAAAAACTGATCTGTTTGGCCACTACACCAATCCGTCGTTCCATCTAAGGTAGCGATTGGAGGATCTTGAATCCCGACCATAACTTCTGCGGAGGCTTCCGCACCGCAGGCATCAGAAACTGTTAGACTAAAAGAGGTGGGTGCCCTTAGTGTAGCTTGCAGCGCAGAGGAGGTATCTCCTGTATTCCATTGATAGACTAAAGGTGGGATAGCGTTAAGTAACTGAGGTTCAAGGTTAAATACTTGATCAATACAGGCCAATTCTTCATCAAAAGAAACCTCTAGGTTGGATTTTTGATCAGCGATTCTTAAGACAGCGGTATCTCTTTCTATGCAATCACAGGAAGGAACTTCAGTCACGATTTCAATGGTTTCAATCTCTTCCTCAAAAGAATCTTGAATTGCTTTGATAGGCAATCGTGCAAAATCTTCCCCGCCTTGAATGATGATCTGTTGATCGATGGATAGAAAATCCTCTCCATTTCGAGCGGTTCCATTAATTTGATAATTAACCAGCAATGGACTCATGCGATTTGCTTGATTAATTCTTTCAAAAACAAAATTACCTTCTAAACAATCTTCATATAAAAGATTGTCCTCTGAGTTGATTACTTCAGCATTGACCTCTACCAAGCTCCCTAAATCGAAGCTATTCGCTTCTAAGAAAACTCCTGAGTCCAAAATATTGTCTCCTACATCTCCGATAATGATCCGAATATGGTAAGTTTCACAGGGGACTACTTCGATGGAAGTCTGAAGTTTAACGGTAAGTCCGTCAAACTCTACATCTCTTAGGACAACAGAATTGAGCGGCAGACCACAACTTTGTAGATCTGTATTTAATAAATTTGGGATGAAAAATTGGGAATTTTTTTTGTGATTCACCGAGCTAATGGACAAACGTTCATCACTGTTGGGTATTCTTGCTAGATTGATGCCCTGATCTTCGAATGGACCATTAATCCCTGGCCCGCTAATGAAAAAACCAAAAACATCGTTGAAATCATCATCAACAAATTCACAATATTCCTCTGAAGCAAAAACATAGCTAAAAGTGACCTGGGTACTGGTCGGTAAGAAATCAAATTCAATACCAGTAGCATCAAATATTTGATTTTCCGCAATCAAATTAAGGTCTGGATCGCCCAAATTGACAGCACCAATTCCTGTTGTATTGTTGATTTGATTAGGGCCTACTATATCCTCAACCTCTCCAGTAGAAATAACGAGGCCACTATCGATGCCAACGGCAATGGTCCCTGGAGCTGTTCTAAATGCTCCTACTCCTGCTGATCGACCAATTAATTTAATATTACTAACCTGAGAGCAGGATCCTTCTTTTATAAAGACATCTCTAACCAATTGCCCGACTTCCACAACCCTTTCAACCATCAATCCACTCTGGGGGAGAGTATCCTGTCCATAAATTGAATTAAAGGGGTAGCCGATAAATAAGAGTATTGCAAAAGAAAAAATCCGATACATGTATCTACTTTTAACTTACACGCCAACGAAAAGCATTGGAATCAATGGCTCGCATAGTAGCCAAAACACCATCCAGGTGATCTATTTCATGTTGCATCAATTCTGATAAATCTCCTTCTAAATCCCAGACCTGTTCTTGCCATTGGGCATCTCTGAAGCGCATTTTTATACGCTGGTGTCTTTGCAGTCGGACTAATAAGTTTGGAAAACTCATACAGTCATCCCATAACTCCATTTTCTCTTCACTACCATCGAAAAGCTCTGGATTAAAGATAGCAACCGGCTGGTCGATATTTAGAACAACCAAGCGTTTTAGGACGCCCACTTGAGGTGCAGCTATAGCTCGTCCAGCACCATATTTCTTTCGGAACTCGAGCACCAGTCGAGCCATTTGGTCTACTGTTTCTTCCAGGCCAGGGACTTCTTGTGGAGTAACAGCCACACATTTCTCATACAAAACAGGGTCCCCCAACAATTTAATTTCAGAAAGTGCCATGATTTAATCTTGAGGTTTTGGTCCTTTTACTAAAATAACAGACACATCTCTTTGTAAGCCATTACTGAGCACTTCTATCGGCTCAAGTGTATAGTAAAGATTGGCTTGGATAAATTTGATATCAATATCCAAGGCATACTTTTTATCCTTTTCGAT
>CAXIDD010000105.1:0-11419 GCA_964021975.1 uncultured Saprospirales bacterium
AGCCTAAATAAAGGAAAGCACTTTTACTAATGGAAAGCATGGCCAATTGATCCGTATGAATCGTCTTCTCCTTCAACCAGCCGAAACTAGATTCATTGATCATTAAATTTTCTGCCTTTTGTACTTGCAGTCCTTGATCTATCTGTTTAAAGACCACACCTTCAATATTAATGATAATGGCATTTTCGACCTTTACAGCAGAAGACCTTAGTTTTGGGGGCTGGTTAATTGGTTCTGAATAGAAATGCATGAAGCTACATTTTTCAATAATTAGCTGTCTTACATTTTCAACAACTATTCCTTGTTGAAAAGCCCTAAAATCAGCATTCTTGATGTGCAGTTTTCCTGCATTTACCACCTTAATGGCTGTACCTTGATGTTGATCTGGTTGTTCGCCGAAGGATTTTCCCGTGAGTACAGCACCTTGAAAATCCAGTATCAAATCTTTCTCGGTATCAATGATCAAACCTGCTTGTTTGTTTGTTAGGTCCCAAGAAATAGTATCTTGATCAAATTGGGTAGATTGGTTGATCCGAGTACCAGGCTTAATGGAAGCATTAGTCAAATCCGTCTTGCAAGCCAAGAGTACCAACGAAAATCCAATTACCCAAACTAAGTAACGCAACATATATGGCTTTTAATCTTGAAATAGAAATCACCTTAGCGGACGTCCGTTTAATATTAGGTAGTCGCTTTGAAGCAATATTCCGTAAAGCGATTCATACCACTGCCTGCCCTGGTTGTCAACGCGAATATAATGCGACTTTAGTCATCAAGGAAATTTGGTTAAATCACATTGGGGATTTAATAGTAGAAGGAAGCTGTAAAGATTGTGGTTTTAAAATCAGTCGATATATTGAGAGTAGTAATTTTTCTGAAGCTTATGACCAGGCCATATCGATTCGGGAACTAAAGATGGAAGTGCTACAAGATTATCGGGCGCGGCCAGCTGGTTCGTGATTTACTTAAAGACTTGTAGGTTTCCCCAATGGCCCTGCCTAAAAGTATTTTTTGCTCCTTTAAAACCCACAAACTCCAACCAACTAATGTGATCCTCCAATGTATCAGGAAAGTCATATTCTTTATGGTGCTCCATAAGGTTTATCCATTCTTCATCCGCAGTACCTTGTTCTTTGGCGAATTCTTCCCAAGGTTTTATAACCTGGGTGGCATAATCAGGGTTCTGTTTTGTTGCGAATAAATCACTAATAGAAAGTCTTCCACCTGGACGCAACCAAAGGTAGATTTGAGCAAACAGAGCCTGTTTATCTACCTGGTCTAGATGATGAAAAGCCAGTCCTGCGGTGACCAAATCAAAGGAATTGGGTAAAAAATTGAGGTCTTGGAAATACTTTTCTTTGTAAGCTATTTCTTTCTGGCTCTTGAATCGTTCCTGAGTAGCAACAATCATATCTTCGGATGCATCCACTAAAGTAAAGTGTGCATTAGGGTATTTCTCTAATAAAGCTCCCGTTGCATTGCCATTCCCACTCCCTAAATCAAGGATATCCACTGGCTTAAAATTTTCAGGTAGATTAGTCATAGACTCAATTAGCTGATCATAGGCTGGCACCCATCTGCGAATTTTAGCATTGTAATCTTGTTGCCAGGTATTGAATTCTTTGTTGAGCATCTTTATCTATTTTTGAAACCCGCCAAGGCCATCTAAAGTCTTTTAAGGATAGGACCCTTAACTTACAATCCAAAATAAAATTTTCCAGACTACCCAAATAGATAAGGCAATCAATCCAATAATGATCAAAAGAATTAAAACAATCACCCACCATGCCGAACCTTGGTGTTGGCCCTCCTCGTAGTGCTCCAACATAAGGTTGACATTCTTGGTATTGGCACGAATTCTGAAATCAAGGATGTCTCCTATAAATGGGATCGTCCCAATAACACCATCTACCAGGATATTAAATAACATTTTTAAAACCAGCATCCCACTCGCTCCTTTACGTGCCAATATGGTAATTAGATACCCAGAAACTATAAAAGTAGCCACATCTCCCACATAAGGAACTAAGCCAATAATACCATCGATACCAAAACGAATGTCTGTACCTGGAATCCGAAAACGATTGTCCAATAGTTCGGCCATTGCATTGAGGCCTTTAAATTCCTCTGGAGTGTTATTTATGGATTGGTGTTTTTCTGGTTTATTCTCCATTTTGTTTTTTAGCTTTAAAAGCGATTCAATTAACTACGCCAAGCGACTACCTTCAAAATAATGAACCGTACTTAATAAATCATCTCCCTCTAATTCAATAATCCGCATCCCAATTAGGTGATGGTCAGGAGCAAAATCTACTTGATATTGGTTGATTTGAAAAAAACAGGCCGGCGTAATATAAACACTAATATTTCCTCGGTTGATGATTTTATCAACATGGTAGTGGCCCGTAAAAATATGGATCCGAAATGGAAGTTTGCTTAATAATTCTGAAATAAATTCCTGGGTTTTAAACGAATGGTTCTTATCCATGTAAGGCACACCGCTAGGAATAGGCGGATGATGCATAAAAATGATGGTATCCCGCTGAATTTCCTTTAATGCTTGCTCCAGCCAATCCATCTGCGTTTTCGAAAGCTGAGCTGTGGTTGTATCCAGAAACAAGACGGGCCATTGGTCCCAAGTTTCTTGATAATACAATTCCTTTCCAGCTAAATGATGCTCCTGTTTAAACTCCTGGGCTAAGATTAGGGGGTCATCATGATTCCCGGAAATAACTTTAAATGGAATTTCTAGTCTTTCTACGTAAGGCAGTGCCCATTGATAAATGGATCTTTGGGGCTCTTTAAAACAAAAGTCGCCCGTAAGCACTATTAATTCCGGTGATAAAGCCTTTGCTTCTGCTAATATCTTAATAAAATTGGCCCGTACATCAATCCCATAAGTATATTCTCCAGCTTGCCCTAGGTGTAAATCGGTTATTTGGATGATGCGCATGCGCCGTCGTTTGATGGTTGATCGGATTGGTGTTTTTATGCCCTACTTTCCAGTTTTTAATTTATTCTCCCGGTTTATTGCCCGAACTTCGGATATTGACTAATTTCCTTAGCAGATCAAACCAAAAGGGTGCACCGAGTGAAATAGCTAATGCAGTCACAATCCAACCTAGTATTTTGATGCCCCATTCCGTAGGTGAAAAAGTCCTAAAGCTAATGCCTTCCCATCCTAGGCCTAAAGGAGACTTTGCTTGTTCTATTTCGTCATTAATTAGGCTGCGAACCTCATCTAGGCGCTGGTCAAAAGTTGGTGTTGCGGTGATGACTTGCTCCGCATCCGTTTTTGCCAAATAATTTTCAGCAAGATTCACTACTTGTTGTAGGGATTCCGGATCAGATTCTAATCTTTCAAAGATAGCGATGGTATCCGCATTAAAAACTACCGCAATCATTATCCCAACCAGGACGACAATTTTCTGTACCATGCGCTTGTACCATCCGGAGGCGCGGTCCATTATATTATCATACCATCCATGGATTTTACCTTTAAATTCTTGTAGTTCGTACTCTGCATCATTGAGTAATTGCTTGAGCACATTTTTTAGATCGTCATCCGGTAAAGTTTCTATTTTATCTACGATTTGATCAATTTTTTCTCCTTTCAAAATCACATCAAATAAAATAGATTGGAAGGACTCTGCAGATAAATAAGAAGGTGAACGCCGGGTTTTCCCAGCTTTTTGCGAAAGCTGACGATACAAAGAGTTGCTTTTAAAATCTTTAAAAAGCTCTTCCGCTTTGTCTGATGAAGACAGTAAATTCTTTAAGGCACTCTCTAGGTTTCTTCCCCGTAAGGCGAAGAAAGAAGCCAGTAATTCCATGATCGTTGTGGCTAACAAACTCAATAGGAGTAGTACAAAAACAAGGCCTATGACCACTTGAAGCATTCCTAACATAATGATCGAGTTGTTGAGGTAATGAGGTATTAATTTTTTAAATTAATGAATAATGAAGTATAAAATTAATGAATGGAAGATTTAATTTTTTCTAATTCAATAATTCGCTACTTCATTATTTCGTCATCTAATTATTTTAAAGTCGTTTGGAATAGTTTAAAGATCCGTTTGTATTCATCCGCCCAACTGCTTGGCTCAATAAAACCGTGTCGCTCTACAGGGAATACGGAAAACTCCCAATCGTCTTTTCCTAATTCAATCAATCTCTGCGATAAGCGAACCACATCCTGGAATTGAACATTATCATCAATCATCCCGTGCAATATCAAGAGGTTATCTTCTAAACCTTCTGCATGATAAATTGGGGAACTTTTTCGGTATGCAATCGGATCTTCTACAGGCGTATTCAAAATATTAGAAGTATAACCATGATTGTAATGTGCCCAATCCGTTACAGAACGCAGGGCTGCTCCACTTTTAAAAGTGCCTGGGCTGGTAAAGAGGCCCATCAGGGTAATAAACCCTCCATAGCTACCTCCATATATACCAATTTTCTCAGGCGAAACATTGTATTCCTCTACCAGGAATTTAGCACCGTCTACTTGATCACTCAAGTCTTTTCCACCCATAAAGCGGTAAATACCTGTTCGCCAATCCCGACCATAACCTGCACTTCCCCGGTAATCAATATCAAGGACCGTGTATCCATTGTCCGTCAACATATTATGAAACATGTATTCGCGGTAATAGCTACTCCACCATTTGTGTACGTTCTGCAAATATCCTGCTCCGTGTACGAAGATGACCGCCGGACCATTTCTTTTGGCTTTTTTAGGTCGGTAAATGCGGGCCGGAACTTTGGCTCCATCACTAGCTGTAAAATATACAATTTCAGGTTTGCGCCAAGGATAGGCATCAAACTCTGCCGTAGTAGATTTGGTGATTTTTTTAGCTTTAGCTCCAGGCTCATTTTTCATTACGTATAATTCCCAAGGTTTGTTACTAAAGGAATAGCGAATGGCCAGATGTTTTTCATCCGGAGATAGAGTCACCTCATTATTGCCCTCCATCGTAGAGATGCGCTCCAAGTCTCCATCTTCGACAGCTAGATGGTAGAAGTGATGCTCATGGGGACCTTCTGCATTAGCGGTGACAAAGAATTTTGTACCATCTCTGGAAAGACTGGCATCTAGGACCTCATAATCCCCAGGAGCTAGGTGCTTCACCGTTCCATTTTCTACATGCTCTACATATAGATTAGAATAGCCGCTGACTTCTGATTGATACCAAATGTGCTCATTATCCGGCAGCCAGCCAATATTCCCTGAACGTCCTCTTCCAATACCCGGACCAGCGATCCAAGCATCATCATGTTGCCGGTCTATCAGTTTTAGCTCTCCGGTTTCAGGCATTAATTGCATGATCCAACGATCCTTATTGTTCTGACTACGGGCAACCAATACTGCTTTCCCATCATCAGAATAGATCGGCGAATTGATAAAAACTTCCCTCGGGGCATCATATTTATCCTGGTAAGGTTCATCTCCTTCGTGATAATCTTTTAGGAAGGCAGGTTTATCATAGATTCCGGGGATTTGTTTAGTAGCCAGTGCATAGGAAGTATCTCGCTCGCGATCATAGATGACCATTTCGTAGGTGCTTTGGGGAGAACCCACTTCTGAGCGGGCGCGGATATCTTCGATGTAGCCTGACTCTGTCACAAAGTTGGGTACTTTGGTCGCTTGGTTACCTGCCGAAGTCACCTTAATAAAGCTGATATAACGTAAATCAGGGCTAGCAGTATGGCCAAAGACAAAATCATCTCCTATATAAATCGTTTTCGGTCGATCTATTCTTAATGCCTCTCTTTGTGCAGAACGTGCTTCCCCTTGCGCATCGCGCCAGCGAAGGACTTCAAAAAGCTCCATTTGATCTTCTTGCAGCCATTCTTTAAATTTAGGCGTAGGGCGGCTTCTACGTGCATTGCCTTCTGAAATATTGGTTAATTGCTCGATGCTTCCCGTCTCTAGACTCCAATGGAACAAATTATTATCCAAAGTATAGAGGATGCCAGAATCATCAGCAGTAAATCCAAGACCATTTTCTCTAGCTGAAGTATTGGTCAACTGAGAAGTTGCACCAGAAGACATATCCAATAAATGTAAGTCTCCATTGGAGTTAATGAGTTTTTTAGAATAATCGGAATTATAAATTCCACCTCTTAGCAGTCCTTTTTGATCTTCGAGGCTGACTTGATTAATTTGAGGTTGATTTTCGGTGGCATCAATTTGGTAAAGTTGAGGAAGCGTATCCATCTTAGGATTCCAATTGAAGTAGACAGTTTTGGAGTCATTACCCCAAAAGATACGACTCGGCGATTCCCCGACCAACTTAGGCCCTTGCATAATGGTTTCAATAGTTAGTGTTGAGGTATTACTAACTCGGGCTTGACCGAATGAAATGGAAGGGCTAAGGAAGAGCAATACTAAAATCCAAAGGTTGCGCATATTTCTATTTGATTTTGGTTGACGACCAAATATAGAATTTATTTTGGAACACATAGAGCTCAAAGATCAGAAAGAAACCATAGAACAGGAAGCGCGCAGAAAATAAAGTTCGCATATAGCTTCTAGGGAAAGTTGTTTAAATTGGTGATTTTTACTGTAAAATCAACTTCTACTTTATGAAAGCTGCCAGTATACGAGAATTAAAACCTGCCTTAAAAGATTGCTCGCATGCAGAACTATTAGAAATAACGCTAAAACTGGCTAGGTTTAAGAAAGAAAACAAAGAACTGTTGACCTACCTACTTTTTGAGGCAGCCGATGAAGAACAGTACATTCGACAGATACAGGAAGAAATTACCACCGGATTTGAGGAGATCACTGCTCGTTCTTTTTTTCACATTAAAAAAAGCATCCGAAAGATCCTTAGGATGACCAAGACAGCCATTCGTTATTCCAAAAAGAAGGAAACTGAAGTAGAACTCCTACTCCACTTTGTAAAAGAGATACAGGCCTTCCGGCCCTCCATTAAGCGCAGTAGCGTAATGGTCAATTTACGGCAGCGGCAGTTAGAAAGAGTTGAAAAATTGGTAGCCACGCTGCACGAAGATTTGCAGTATGACTACCAATTAGAGTTGGAGCAATTGTCTAATTATTGATCCAAGGCTTTTATTTCATTTAAAAGTACAGGGTCTCCATAGCCTAATTCCTTCATTCTAGCTAATTGAGTTTTGGCATCACCAACGACCAGCCAAATCATTTGGTCAGGATTAATATACTGATTCGCTAGCGCGTTAATTTTATCTACCGTCATACCTTCCACTACTTGCGTTCTTTCCTTGATATAGTTTGGGGACCAATCGTAGGTACTAATATTCTCCAGAAAACCAAGCTTGGCTCCACTGGTTTCAAAAGCGCGTGCTTGGCTTTTGATCAAAGCACTTTTGGTTGTTTCCAGATCTTTTTCAGAATAGTTTGGCCCGTATTTTTCCAGAATATCTTTGACTAGCTGAGCTGATTCTAAGGTCACATTGGTTCTTACACTACTACTTATAGAGAAATCACCATCCGTAGCAGAGCCACTAAAACGAGAGCCAATACCATAGGTATAACCTTTACCTTCTCGCAATTGCTGGGTTAATTGAGAGGCAAAACCTCCACCACCTAAAATATAATTCATTACGGTTGCTGGGTAATAATCTGGATCCGTTGCCGCCATTGCCGGTTTCCCAAAACGGATCACCGATTGTTTCGCATTGGGTACATCATAGAAATAAACCTGAGCACGTTCTGGAGCCGATGGTGCCGGGAGTACTGGTATATCTACTGCTTTTTCAGTCCAGTCCGATGCTAATCCTGCCAATGAGGTAGTAGCAGCAGCTTTATCAATGGCTCCTACCAAGTGCATCGTACTGATATTTGGCGCAAAATTCGCTTCATAATACGCTACTAAATCTTCTAATTTTAAGGATTGGACGGATGCTTCTGTCCCAATCAGGTTTTGAGCGCGGATATCTCCTTCTCCATATAATAAACGATCATATTGTAAAGTAGCAATTGTATTAGGGCGAGAAGCCTGTTGTTGAATAGAACTCAGGGTACTTTCCTTTAGTAGTTCAAATTCTTCTTTGTCCCAACGGGGCTCTAGCAACATTTCTTTTACTAAAGCAAGTGTTGCCTCATAATTCCGAGCTAGGGTATTAGCAGAAATTCGAATATTTTCCTTCCCGGCTGAGATATTAATTCTTGCCCCCAATACCTGGATTGCTTCTTCTAATTCCTCTGGTGTTTTACTGCGCGTACCGCGGTTCATTAACCTGGCAGTCATATTGGCCAGGCCTAATTTATCCATGGGGTCCAGGAGTTGTCCTCCTTTAATCACCATATTAAATTGTACTAAGGGTACTTCCTTGCTTTCTATTCCAAAGACTTCTAATCCATTATCCAGGCTTGTTTCCCAAATTGCTGGTGCCTGAACCGTTGGTGGATCTCCATAAGGTGGCTCAATGGAGCGATCAAAGGTTGACGGTGCAGGTTCGTATTCGGCTTGTAGGCTTGCATCAAAGCTCTCTTCGGCACCTTGTACGATGGCTTCTTCGACCACTTCAGCCAAAGTAGAGCCTTCCAATGCTTGATCTGTTTTCCCAAGTGGAACAAAACTAGTAGCAATAAATGCTTGGTCAGCCAAGTATTTTTTATACACCCGCATCACATCTTCTTTGGTAACGGCCAATTGGTTTTTAATATCCTGATTAATAAAACCTGGGTCACCAGCAAAAATATTGTACTGCGCTAATTGAAATCCTTTGCCTAAAACGCTGGATAAGCCATTGTAAAAGTCGGTTTCTAAACCTGCTTTTATCCGTTTAAGGTCTTTATCAGAAATTCCATTTTCTTCAAAACGATCAAGCCCCATTTCAATAGCCGTCAATACGGAATCGAGGTCCTTATCTGCGTATGCCTGAACACTAATTTGTAGCTCTCCAGCTAGCTCTGAGGTCCGATTAAACATACCAACCCTAGAAGTCAAGCCTTTCTCCTCTACTAAAACTTGATACAAAGGCGCTTTTTTGCCACTAGATAAGTATTCTGTTAAAATATCTAGTGCATAGGCATCAGGATGATATAACTCTACAGTTGGTAAAGTCAAGGTTAAGCTAGGTAAGCGAGCGAAATTATCTTCGTAATAAAGACGTACCTCTTCTTCTACCACTCCGGCTCGTTTAGCTAAGGGCTCAATTGGTTCTCCGGCAGCAATTTCATCAAAATATTTGTGGACCCATTCTTTGGCTTGTTCAACCTCAAAATCTCCTGACACAACCAAAGTCACATTATTGGGCACATACCAGCGCTTGAAGAAGGTTTTCACATCCTCTAAGGTAGCATTTTGCAGGTCTTCTAATGAACCAATAACTTGCCAGTTGTAAGGGTGATCTTCTGGATACAAAGCCTTGCCAATGACATAAGAGTTGTGTCCGTAAGGGCGATTATCAACGCTTTGTCTTTTTTCATTTTTTACGACCTGCTTTTCTTTTGCTAAAACCGGATCCGTCACGGTGTTAATAAACCAGCCCAGCTTATCTGCTTCGGCCCAGATCATTTTTTCCAGGGCATCTTTGGGAACGGTTTGAAAATAATTGGTGCGGTCGCGGGAAGTGGAGCCATTGGCACCGGAGCCACCGATGCGCGCACTCATTTTGTCCAATCCCCCTTTACCAAGATTTTCAGATTCCAGGAAGAGTAAGTGTTCAAATAAATGCGCAAAACCCGTCCGTCCTTGCACTTCGCGTGCAGAACCAACGTGGGCCGTAAGGGCAACTGCCACTACAGGATCAGAACGATCAACGTGAAAAATAACATCTAGCCCATTGTCTAGCTCTATTTTTTCATATTCAATTTGTAAGTCAGCAGATGCCTCGTCTGTTTTGGGTTGACAAGCCACTAATACGCAGCATAAGCCAAGGATAGTTAGGATTCTGAATTTGAACATTAGGTCCCTATTTTGAGTTGATAAAGGCTCAAAATACGGACTATTCTTTATTTACTTTCAAAAATCCTACGTTTCGACTTATTGAGCTGGCCAATAATTGATTTTAGGAGAGGAAATTGATTCTGGAACTACCTTGAATTTCTTTAATTAGGCGGAAGCAGAATTTACAGGTATTTAAGAATTTGGGGAATATCACATAGCAGCAAGTACTGATATTTCTCTTTTTAAAGTACGGATATCCTGAATTAATTGGTTCACTGATGCTTTATTCAGACCATTGTAAATGCCGCGGATGTGTCGATTCTGGTCAATTAAAACAAAATTTTCTGTGTGCAAAAATTCGTCTAAATCTTTCTTTTCTCCTAAGTCTTCTTCCACGAAATAATCTTGCCTTCCTAAACCATAAATTTGATCTCGATCTCCTGTTAATAGGTGCCATTTACCAGATTGTACGCTTTCAGATAGCGCGTATTGCTTTAACCTTGTTACCGAATCAATATTGGGTGTCACAGAATGAGAGGCTAGCAGCACTTGGTCATCTTCCATAAATTCTGCTTGTATAACGGCCATATTGGAAGTCATTTTGGGGCAAATTCCTGGACAAATGGTAAAGAAAAAATTGGCTACATAAACTTTACCCTCAAAAGTTTTTTCAGTCACCTTTTCTCCATCCTGGTTCATTAATTGAAAGGATGAAATCTGATGAAAACCAACTAAATCAGGATCATCTTGGGACATCCAGACTGGCGTAAAACTTGCCTCTTGGTAATAGGGTAAAGCATCTGCCAACACCTCTTTTGCTTCGGGCTGACAGCTTGTGGAGATCAATAATAATCCCAAAAAGCACAAATAATTACTGATATTGAATGGTTTCGTCATTGAGTTCATAACAAAGATTGGCTCTTTTGAGTCCAAAGATGCGGCCATCCTTGGCTTCATAGTTATTATAAATTTTTCCATTTTCCCGCCAGGATTGTTGAATCCCGAATTCTTTCCCGTCGACAAGGTTTATTTTTTTTAATGGTTGTCCACTAACATACCACTGCTCTTGTACGCCATGAGGGACGCCCTCCACAAAATTTGACCTCGTTCGTAAATTGCCATTGCGCCACCATGTTTTTGTTATACCATGCTGTTTCCCATTGAGGTAGATACTACTAAAACTTAGCTGTCCTTCCTCGAACCATTTCTGATAAAGGCCATGCTTTTTTCCTTTTCGGTAGGCAATCAAGCTAGCGGGCTGACCATTATCAAAAAGGGCCTGGCTGAGGCCGGTAAAGACCTTGTTTTGATAGTAAACAAGTCCTTCTTCCGGCCTCAGTTCGATATCTGCTGCGGACACCATGAAGTGGTCTTTTTCATGAAGTCCTGTACAGCTCAGACCAATCAAAAAAATAAATATCAACAAAATCTTATTGTATCGCATTGGGTGTCCCTTGGTAATTTCCTGGAAATAGAATGTAATATTGATTCAAGTACAACTCATTTTGAATGTGGTAGTGGTACTCTGCTTCTTT
>CAXIDD010000106.1:0-11410 GCA_964021975.1 uncultured Saprospirales bacterium
ACAAACCATCAATAGAGACAAATTCAGACCGAACAACCAAAATACAGCCAAGGTTAATTACATCTCTTTGGATCATTTTTGGAGTAGTGAACGAAGTGATAACTATTTGACAGCTAATGAAAGTGCTAAAAGTCTTGCCTTAAAAACCAAATATCGTTTTGTAAGAAAGGATGGATATATCCTCAAGGAAGCCTCTAATGTGGAGGGACAAGCAGTCCCTCTTTATGTATATTACAGTAGCACCCGAAAAGATCATTTTACAACTGCTTCCCCGCAAGGAATCAGAGCCGCCCAGGCGGGTGGATACCGTAGGGTGCGTACGGATGGTTATGTAATGAGAACGGTCAAACCGGCGTATCGACACTTATACAAACCACTTTGGTTGTATTATCATGATCAAAGAAAGGATAATTTTACCATTGCCACCCCAGAGGGTATGCGTGTCGCAGAAGCAGGAGGTTACCGAAAGGTACGGATTGAAGGTTATGTTTCGATTACCAACCGGAATAGTGCCCCCATCATCGATGTAGCGGTAGATAGTTATAGAAATCATTTTCAAGTGAGAAATCCGCCTAGGACGACAGCAGCAGCCCTGCAAAAATAGAACAGGACGGTAACGAAAATGCAAGGTATTGAAGGCTTTGATCCCGTTGGCCATATGATTAACTACCCACCCGCTGAGAAAACCTATTGGAACTTCAGCGCCGGCCAAAACAATTGGATTCCGCTATCTTACGAAAAACAAGTGTGCTGTGGGAAATTAGAAAACTTTAAAACCTACGATGGAAAAGGGGATGAAATGGACTGGAACTTTTTTATCGTACCGAGCAATGAGTTCTCCTTTTTGATTACCAAAGCATTACCTTATAAAGAAGAAACTACCCTGATGAGTAGTAGTGGGTGGCACAAAAATGATCGAGGTCAGTATCAAATGGAAGCAGAAATTACGCCAGATCAAAGTTTGTATAAAAATGATTTTTTCCCTAAAAGAGGTAGTGGTAAGGTGAGTGATCCAGACATCTCCTTGGAAGGGAAACAAGTTTGCTTCTATGGACCTTGGGTCCGAGAGTGGTTTCATCATCACCGACCAGAAATACACCCTTCTGAAATGATTTGGTGGAGAACCTCAAATGGTTATTACATGATGTTGCTACAAGATGATTCGAATAGATTTGATGATAAAACTGATTTTGATACGGGAGGAGGATTGTTACCCAGTAGTTGGAAACCTTGGGCCGAACCTCCCTTAACTGCTCAGTTCAAAATTGCTTTTGAAGTCAAGCCTTCTGCTTCAGGCTTACCCCAGGAAATGGAGATCGAAGAAGTCTATAAGCGATTTGTTGTTACCAAAAATGATGCACAAGCTTCAGCTGATGCTGATAATGGAAGTTCTCATGCTTTAGTCGTAGATAACAAAATTCTACTGGTTGTAAATGAGCAACAGGCAAGTGACCAAGATCTGGGCGTGAAATTTGTTGATATTTCCAAGAGAGCTGATGGGACCATTCAGGGGTATGTACAAATAACCACCAAAGTGGGAGGCCCTGACTTAGGGGGAGAAGAAGGATACCATATGCTACATGTTACCTCCTCTAGTATGCCAGTGGTAAGAACCGTCCGCGACCACAGAAAAGAATAAAAAAGGCGATCTTTTGTACCTATTTTGCGATAAATCATTCCACAGAAATTGTGGAATGATTTACTAATGGTTCAATACCTTATTCTTGCTAATAAGGTGCTTTTAATCTATAAATTAATCCGTACCTTTAACGGGGTTATACTCATGCCGATTATACACAATGGCTATAATAACCTTTCTCCTGACATAATATAAACTTGAATCCTACTGTTAATTCAAATAACTGCTAAAAGCAGATTTACAGGTGAAAAGTACTATGAATAAAAAAGAAAAAGTGTCTAAGTCCCAAAAAGAAAAACTGAAAAAAAAACGCACACCTTTGCGCCGTGCGCCACAAGCACGAGAAGAACAGGATACTTGGGTGTGGGAAGAATCAGAAAAATGCCCAGTGTTTCGAGCCTCTGGATTAGGTGGTGACGAACGCCCGTTTGTAATTACGGGACCTGAAGCGCGCCATTTCATGTATGATCGCGAACGGGCTAGTCGTGAAAAACATGGAATCCTATATCAAACCACGATTGATCGACGCATGATACCTGAAATCTACGGTGCATTGGAAAATTATGTAGATGTAGACCGACAGGTTAACAATATTAATCCCATCATTCGAGCGCATTTAGATAAATGGACCGTCACTCAACAATTGGATTTTCAATCAGCAGCTAGAGAGTTAGCCTTTGCGATCGGTTGGCATAGCCAATTTGGGGAAGCAGTACCACAAGGATATTCGGCTAAATTAGTATGGGATTTCCTCTACCACCCCGGAGTTCGTGAACATGGCGTTGGCTACCGAAAATTGGCTAAAAGCATCAATGAAGGTATAGAACGAGCAATTACAAATCAAAGCCCCGATGGAGCATTTGTCGCTTACTATCTTCAGGAGGAGATTGCGGGACGACTTTCACGAGAAGGTATGGTCGATGCATTGATCCATGGATTAGGAACTACAGTTGCATTAATGAAGTCATTTTGTGTCTTGCTAGTTGAACTCTCAAGAACAAATCACACTGCTACACCAACAGATGCAGCTTGGCGGGAAGCGCTTCTATCCGATGAAGTTGCTCAAAAAAAATGGATCACCGAAGCATTTAATACGACACCTATTGTTCCGACAATGACGGTATCATTAGATCAGTCAAGCGAAAACCGCTGCCCGTATAAAATTAATGATGTTGAAATACCCCATGATTCGCTTATCAAATTTAGTGTTTATGGTGAGAACCATAATCTATCATTTGATCCAGAAAGATGGGAGGATGATCCGCTTGATCACCATCAAATCAGTGCTACTTTTGCAGGGGCTCCATTTAATGATGAGGCACGCGATGAGGAGACTGGATTACCCAAGGTTATTTACTGTCCGGCAAAAGCGCTTATGCAAGGATTTGCATTGGCATTCTTACAAAACATTGTCTCCAGTTTAAATTGGCATATTCAAGTCTTGCCAGCCGGTCTTGCACCCCCCTTGCCTTTGTTGGTGGCCTATCCACTAGGTTTACGTGGATATGCAACAAAACGTGAAGTTTCTTTAGCTTTTCCAGTTCCCTTATCTCCCAATACTTCAAAAAGTATTACTCCTGGATCAAAAGTGATCGTCGTTGGTGGAGGGATAGGAGGATTAGTTGCAGCTTATGAATTACAAAAACGTGGATGTAAAGTAACCGTACTCGAAGCAGCTAGTAAAATAGGCGCAGGGAAGTGTGAATCTATCGAAATTGATGGGCACTTGTACAATGTGGGGGCACATATTGTCCGACTTGATGGTCCTATTAAAAATTTAGCGTCACAAATTGGTATTGAGATCGAACCCTATTTGGGGAAACATCAAAAATTTAAAAGTACATCAGGCAAAAGCACTCCAGCAGATAGCCTTGAATTGATTGCATCGGATTCCCAGATTAAGGCAATTCTTGGACGGATGGATGATTCTAATAAGTTCGGCTTTGTTGGCTTGAATGACCTTGCAGCGACGATTAAAAGATGGCGTAGTCAAGCACAACCACTTGTGGATTTGATCCATCCTCTTTTCTATGGTGCGGGATATGGTCAGGCCGATGAAATGAGTGCAGCTTATTTAATGCGCTTTGCGGAGGCTTCCCAACATTCTATTCAAAGCGAGCATCAGACTGGTACACCGAAAGGAGGCTTTGGTGAGCTATTGCGAGCATTAGCAAAGGATCTTGATGTTCGTTGTAATGCTAGAGTAGTTTCTGTTGATAGAACAGAGCATAACGTTACCATAAAACTAGCGGATAAAACACAACAGGAGGCGGATCATATATTTGTCGCTTGTAATAGACCTAATACATTCCTGAAAGGGGATGATCAAGAAACAGCCTTACTAAACCAGATACGATACTTGCCTTATATCACAGGCATGATAAAAGCAGATGGTCTCAATAAGGATGGTTTTTGCGTTACGGATGATCCTAAAAGACGCTCTCCTATTGCTTCTTATACTTACTATCATAGAGATACTAATGTGTTAACTTGGTATGGCTACGCAAAACCAGGGCAGTCAAATAATGAATTTTTGCAGGCGTCTCTACAAAAATTAAAATCAATGGGGGCTCATTTTCCTGATGGAGAAGAAGCCATTTATTTACAACGCTGGGATTATATGCCCCATGTAGCTCCAGGTGATTTCGCAGCGGGCTTTTACGACAAACTTGAAGCGAGGCAAGGCTTTAATAGAACCTGGTTTGGCGGTGGATTAACAGGCTTTGAGCTAACGGATTGTATAACTGGTTGGACTCAAGAATTTATTGAACGCGTATGTCGGGAAGATCTTACGGAAGGGCTCCACCCAAATACTAAAATAGAAGAATTTAATTTCTCAGAGGTGCCATTACCTAGAGATAAAGAAGATATTCAGGGAATAGACAATTGGTTTGAAGCATTAGAAGCTACTTTTCCTACCATGCTTCATGCCTTTTCTCATAATGCGGGTGCAAATGGAAATAGAGAAATGATTGTTTCTTTAGAACGAGATAGGAAGGCATGGACTTTTAAAGAAATGTGGACTGCAGCAGGAGAAGTAGCCTCTTTATTAGAAACATCAGGTTTGAAAAAAGGAGATCGCGCAGTATTAGTTTATCCACCTGACAGTCTTCATTTTCCAATGGCTTTTTATGGTTGTTTGATGTTGGGTGTAATTGCGGTCCCTGTAGCACCGCCCATTCCTTTGAAAGGTGATCGAGAGGGTATTGCTCGATTCAATCGTATTGTTGTGGACTCTGGTGCAATAGCTGCCTTAACCGATTCAAAATATTTTGCACTAGCACAAATTGATCGACCGATTAAAACAATTCGTAATATTTTGAGAAGGGATCAATCAAAATCAAATACTTGGCCAATAGGATTACGTTGGGTGCGAACAGATACTGCTCGAAAGGGTAGTGCTCAAAATCGACCTTTCCCAGTACCTGACGATGTTGCTTATGTTCAGTATACTAGTGGATCTACCCAAGATCCATTAGGAGTAGTCATTACGCATGGGATGCTTATCCACAATGCAGTCATTTCATCTAGAGATTGTCGGGTCTTCCCACTTCAACGCGGTCTTTGTTGGTTGCCTTGGTGGCATGACTTGATGCTGGTTATAGGTTTCTGTGTACCACCAATTCTTGGTACTACAATAGTATACTTTTCAGCAATGAAATGGATCTCACAACCTGAGTTTTGGTTTAAAAGTTGTGCAACAGAGAAAATTAGTAACTCTGCTGCTCCAAATTTCGCATTAGAATTGATGGTTAAACGTGCGGATATGAGCAGTTTAGTCGGCGTTGACTTATCCAATTTGGTTATCTATACTGGCGCTGAACTTTGTCGACCCGCAACGCATTCAAAATTTGTCAACCAGTTTGGGCCTTTAGGTTTTCGTTCCTGGAACCTCAGAAACATTATGGGGATGGCTGAGTGTACGCTCTATCTTTCAGGTGGTAGGAATGGAGATTCTCGTTATACTTCATTTGATCAATCCGCTCTACGTGATGGTGATCGGGTAATAGAAGTGTGGCCTGAACATCCGAATGCAAAAACGATAATAGCCTGTGGGCCTCCCGTTTCAACTAGGAACAAAACAAGCTCAATTATTACAGATCTAAATACAGCTGAAGTCCTGCCTGCTGGAATTGTGGGCGAACTATGGATCACAGGTCCGTCGGTTGCAACTAGGCATATTCGTCCAACTATCGACTCTACCAATAAATTTGCGGCGCATACTAAAATACCAGAAAGTGATACTTCATTTTTACGCACTGGTGATTTAGCATTTGTACATGATAACATGGTTTATGTATGTGGCCGAGTCAAAGAATTAATCATTGTCGGTGGTAGAAATATCATTCCTATGGATATTGAAGATGCGGTCATTAATGCTCATCCAGCTATAAGAGCTGGTTGTGTTGTGGCATTTGGCGTTGAAGAACAAGGCAGTGAAGCTATTTGTGTTGTGGCTGAGATACGAGAGCGTGTATATAAAAAAAGAGGCTCCAAAGCAGTTTTAGACGAAGTAATTGCTTCCATAACGCAGGCAGTTAGTCTTACAGTTGATGCTCGGTGCCGTTTCATAGGTTTAGCAGCCCAAGGATCTCTCCCTAAAACGACTTCAGGGAAATTGAGGAGGGTTGAAATTCGTAAAAAATTCATAGATCAATCACTCTCCCTGATAAGACCAATAGCTGAATTTAGTAAAGATCCGCAGCACATCAAAAAACTAAAATCAAGGCCTTCTAAAATTAAAGATACCGAAGAAGATAAATCTAAACAGGGAGATCCCATAGATCCAGGAATGGCTGCGACCATGATTATTGACTCCTTAATTGAAGTGGCTAATTTAAATGCTGAAGAAATAACCATAGAAGATAGTTTCGTAGATTTTGGAATAGATTCCATTGAAGCCGTACAGGTCATGCTTGAACTTAGTGAACGTAGTGGACAACAATTCACTCCTACAGATTTATTTAACTTCCCAAACATCAAATCTTTGGCCGCAGCCATGAGTGCTCGAACCCTGACCTGCGCTATGCTTAATCAGCCTTATGTAATTCTAAATGATTATCGGGAATCCTCTGATCAACGGTTTGATTCCGGAAAAACAATTTTTTGTATGCCTCCTGGCGGTGGCCATGTATTTGCCTATATCCACTTAGCGGAACACCTGAAATCAAAAACTATGATTGCTTTTGAGAATCAAAGTGTCAAACAAAAAATTCCAATGGATGTATTAGCGAAAAAATTCACAAAGATGATTCGGGAGTTACAACCAAATGGTCCCTGGCATCTTTTAGGCTACTCGCTGGGAGGAGTGTTTGGAGCATTAGTAGCTCAAGAATTAGGACAATGTAATTTGATTCTTGTCGATGGCCTAGCCCCAAATAAATCTCAATATACAGGAACGGTAATCAATAAAATGTCTTTTGAAACTACCGCAACAGCTGGAAGAAGATTGGCTGTTCAATCAGGGCAACTCGTAGTAGAAGACGACCTCGCTGCTGATGAAGTTGAAGCTCAAATCGCTTGGGATTTGTACAGTGCTTCTAAAGTTAAAACAAGTAAGTTGAAGGCTGTACACAGAGATGAAGAAACAGAAAGTATAAATGGTATTTATGTTGTTCAACTTCGGGCTCCTACACCCGAAGATGGTATGCAAGGAACCCTTTTAGAAATGCTGCAGGATGATCCTTTACTTGGCTGGGGTGGAATGTGCGATGAACTGCAAAATAAAGTAATTACCGGGGGGCATTTTAGTGTAGTTGGGCCACAAAACGCTGCTAATACCGCTTTGGAAATTCTAAAGGTATTGAAGGATTCGCCTTATTAGCACTAATATTGTCAAATGAATTTATGGCCTTATTTTTTAGGCCTTTAGACTCGGCGAGCATCGAATACATGTGATATACTACAAAATAAAAAAGTCGGGCCTGCACAGGCCCGACCAATAACGAGAATACCATTTTTGACAGCTTTAGCGTTGAACGCTAAATTTGCCAGTATACTCAGATTCAAGTCCATTGAGTCGGTACAAATATGTACCCGGTGCTAGGTTTTGAGTTTTAATCTGAATGGTTCCCGATTCTTTGATGGTTATGGCCCGGACTTTTTGACCATACATATTGTAAATCTCTAGTTGACCATTGCTTAAATCCTGGCCACTAGCTTGTATATCGAAGAAGACCCGTTCATTACCAGGGTTAGGAAAAACATTGATTTGGCTGCGCTGCGTGGTAGGGGCTAAATTAGCCGTACCGGGAGTAGCGTTACAAGGTGTACTTTCATAGAGATAGAAATTGCGGAAAGAGGCATTGCCATTTCTAGGCGAGCGATCATGGTCCGCTGCAAAGAATAGGTATTGCATTTGACCGGTGTAGAAATTGCCTATTGGAATTTCATAAGTTTTCCAGTTACCATTCCCTTCATAATTTTTGTAAGTACGTATTCCCCAGCTCTGAGTACCAAAAAGCTGAAAAGTACGAGTAGAAGAGATAGAGGTGTTTTCATCCATACCGAATCCAGCAATTTCCGGCTTTTGGGTCGATTTGAAATCAAAACGGATAACGGTCTCACTGGTGATGTTGTAGGCTAAGGGAATCCCTTTCCAGGCATTTCCTTGTAGGAATACGCCTTTGCCATTTTCAATAATATCGGCGGTCCCCCTATCTTGTGATCCACCAAATCCCTGAATTTGAACTTCGTTAAAGTTAACAGTCACACAATTGGCGTCATCATCAGCTCCTCCATTATCATCGTCATCATCATCACTTCCAGGGTCAGGAGCAACTACACAGAATTCTTTGGTATCTGTTGCTGCGAATTGGCCGCCACTTGTTAGTATTGTTCCAATGGAATCTTTCACTACAAAACCTCCCTGGCCATAGGTACAGCAAATTCCGTCTGCATCGCTATCTTTTATAGTCAAGGTGTAACAACCTTCTGCTAAACAGAGGTTTTCGGTAATAACTTGCCCTGCTTTTTTATTTTCATAACCACTTCCTGAAGTAACTAGGTTTCCACCTGCATCTCGGATATCCCAAGAGGTTTCACTTCCAAATAAATCTAAGGTTAGCTCAAAACTTACTTTAGCACATAAATCACTACCTCCGGTAGGGTTGCCATTATCGGGAGGATTGTCGCCACCGCCACTGGTGCTACAGACTTGTAAACAGCTGGCTCCTGCAATTCGATTCCGGATTAAATTACCTGGTTGGGAACCAAATCCTTGGCTAAAATTAATGCCAACACCAGTGATGTGACAATAAGACATAATTGTTCCTCCGGCAGCAGGTATAGACGGGGTAGCACAGTTGCCTTCTACAAAACCAGCACACCCATCTATGGCCGTACTATTGCCGTTCCATACACAGGCATGAGTATGTTGAGAGCCTAATATATGTCCCAACTCGTGTGCAATCACCATAACGGTGTAAGAGAAAGTAGGAACGGTTCGGTAACTTTTACTGATACTTGAAAAACTTAGTTTATATTCTGTTCTACTTTGACAAAGACCATCTACTACTGCAATCCCACCGCTCGCCTGATAAGAAATAAGTTGGCCTACATCTCCATCAATGCTGGTACGAGTAGCTTGAAATTGCCGCAACATATCATATGAATTGGTCGCACTATATGGACTGGTTCCTGACCAGATAAATAGTTTGGATAGTTGAATGTTGACGTTTTCGTTGGCATATAAAACGGCTACTTCATTAAAAATTCCAGTGATGTATTCGACGGTACCTTGGGTGCCACCCTTATCTTGATAAACATCATTATCGATTTCTAAATAGACTTGTAAACAAGCATCCGCACTGCTGCGTAAACCGGTTTGAGGAGCTAGTTCTTCTTTCCGATAAGGTTGGTAGGAATCCTCGGTAGCACAGTCGAAAGGATGTCGCTCACTAAGATCAGCAGCTTCATAGTAAAGGTATTCACCGGGCTTGTCGTCTACTTGGGCCAATACCCAATCTCCAGTACTTGGAGAGGAAATTAAACCCATAACATCTTCTTCGTAAATACTAACGGCTACGATGGAATTCGTTTCGCCTTTAATGATACCTCGGAAGTGTTTTCCCGTAGCAGGTAAATCGGTGATTACTTGCCCATCGCTGGTTTCAATATTGAGCTGGCCACCAGCAAAGAGGTCCACTTGATACAGCTCTAATTCGAGCGGTTTAGCACCTCTCTGGGGAATTTGCATCAATAATTGATCTGGACTTTGTTGGGCGTAACGGTAAATCATTGCAGGATCTGCACTGAAAACTTTACAATCATCACAAATGTCAGCATAATCTTTACTTCGAAGTTGGGAAGTAGCAGAAAAGGGAGCAAAAGTTGAAAATGTGGTTCCTGCTGCTTTAAGTTGGGCCACTCGGGCCGTCGGTTGCATTGCCTCCTGGCTAAACCCTATGCACGTAAGGGCTAGCAGGAATGCTAGTAAAACTACTCTCATGTTGGTAAATCGGTTTTTGGTACAATAAATTTTAAAAGATCACAACAGTAATCTGCAAGATTAAATCTTATAGATTTACTTAACTATAATCAGCTTTCCCCAAAAGGTTACAGTGATTATATGGTTTTTTTTAATTTTTATAAAATACTGAAATACAATTGATTATATTATAAATAACACTTTTAGCCTAAAGTATGTAAACCATACAGAAGGAAAGAAACCCAACTTGTGATAGTTGAGTGTTTACTACAGCTAGGCAAAGCTATTAGCTACGTACAATAGCTAGCTAGTTTGCATGACTATGAGTTGCAATTATTTGGAAGTAAAGTCCTTGTTTCTTGAGTTTCTAATTGAATCTTGAGTTGGTACTCTGAAGGAAAAGATTGGTGTAACACCAATTCGTGCAGCGCTAATATATTTATTTAATTAAACTAATTCTGTCAAGATAGAATTCTTAAGGCTTTTTTAACATATAACTCTTTTTTAGGTATGAAATCTACTGCTAAATGGCTAGTTTACCAGCAAAATTTCCCCATATGCTTGCCGAGGAGTCCCATTGTTAGTATAAGTCATGCGCCAAGCATATACACCTGGTTGGACCAATTGACCTTGCTTGCGGCCATCCCATTTAAAATTATGCTCTGTTGTTTCAAAGACTTTTCCGCCCCAGCGGTCAAAAACCTGAAGTTCAAAATCACCTATAAGGTCGCAAGCATCCGAATTAAAAAATATTTGGAATACATCGTTTTGTCCATCCAAATTAGGACTAAAAGCATTTGGGGCATAAAAATTACAGCAATTGTCCTTCTCAAAAGTTAAGTCCAAGATTAGCTCTTCACATTCGTTTACAATCTGTAGCTGATAATTACCTTCCATATTGAAGGTACGGATCGGATTAATTGAGCCATCAGACCAGCTATAACTTAATGCATTTTGGCTAGTAAAATCAAGGGTAATGGAATCCACCTCACAAAGTGAATAAAGGGTAGGGAAATCTGGTGGAAGCAAGGGAGCTGAAAAGGTGGCAAAAACAGAATCCAGGACATTATTACATGGATTGGTTGCTTGGACGATATACAAGCCGGTTGTATCTATTTCCAGGGTAGGTAAATTTGACCCATCTTGCCAAAAATAATTATCTGCTGCAGGGCTAAAAGCATCTAAGGTGAAGCTAGTGCCATTACATAACTCAATATTATCAGCGCCTAGATCTATTTCAACTAAGGGTAAAACAGTAATGTTTTTATTGGTGCTAAGCGTTTGGCCACCGGCTGTAGCACTTAATTCGATATTAAAGGTGCCACCTTCGTTATAGCAAAGCT
>CAXIDD010000107.1:0-11372 GCA_964021975.1 uncultured Saprospirales bacterium
AAAAAAAGCCCAGGAAAACTCCTGAGCTTTTTATGCTTGGTACCGAAGGCGGGAATCGAACCCGCACTCCCGAAGGAACTGGATTTTGAATCCAGCGCGTCTACCAATTCCGCCACTTCGGCATTGTGGTTTTTGTTAATTGGTGCGCAAATATATAGATCTTTTTCATTTCATGCAACTACTTTGCGGAAATGATTTAAAGAAATTATCCTCCAAATATACTTCGTATTATATCGAGCCCATTGGCAAATAAAACCAGACCTATTACAATCACAAACCCAATGATGGTTGCTATTTCCATGAAACGGTCACTAGGCTTTTGGCCAGTTACCATCTCGTATAGTAAAAACATCACGTGTCCGCCATCTAAGGCTGGAATCGGAAGTAGGTTCATGAAAGCTAGGATTAAAGAAAGGATAGCCGTCATTTCCCAGAAACGCTCCCAGATCCATTCTTTTCCATACATACCTGCGATCGTACCAAAGCCACCAAGACTCTCCTGGACTTTGATTTTACCGCGGAACATCTGTCCAAAGGCTTTAATTTGATCATTTAAAAATTGGGTACCTTTGGTGAAACCAGCAGGAAAAGCTTCTCCAAGGGTATAGTCTTGACGCTCAGATCCTAGCACCTCAAGTTGATTATAAGCACCAACACCAATTGTCCCATTTTCATTGGTAGTAAGCTCTAGATCTACATTTTGGCCATCTCTTAAGACAGTGACGGTGACACCTTGAGCTTTATAATCCACTACTTTACGGATAAAATCAATGGCGTAAGGCGTTGGCTCTCCATTTAGCGCAACCAGCTGGTCTTCAACTTGCATACCTGCAGCTTCGGCTGGTGAATCTTTGGCTACTTGAGCCACAATGAATGGATACCTAGGCCCAAATAAACCGAAATTTTTATATTTATAGCTGGATAGGAGAGTGGTATATTTTTCGTCAATTGGTAATTTTAGTTCCTGCTGATCTCTTTCTACAGTGACTGATTCTACATTATTAATGACGATCTCCCGAATAAGTTGGCGATTGTTGAATTTTTCAAATGCTTGATCTCCAATGGCTAAGACTTTATCCCCTTCTTTTAGACCCATGTCTGCCCCTAAGGAATCTACATAAATACCTGCAGTAACATTTTCAGCAGGTAAATATTCCTCACCCCAGGTCCATAATACCATGCTATAAAGTAGGAATCCAAGGATAAAATTGACGGTTACCCCACCCAGCATAATAATTAACCGCTGCCAAGCTGGTTTCGAACGGAACTCCCAATCTTGGGGCTCACCGGCCATTTGCTCTTTGTCAAAGCTTTCGTCAATCATACCAGATATTTTGACATAGCCACCAAGCGGCAACCAGCCAATACCGTATTCTGTTTCGCCTTTTTGATACTTAAAGAGGTTGAAACCCCAGGCATCAAAAAAGAGGTAAAATTTTTCTACTCGGGTCCCAAATAATCGGGCAGGGATAAAGTGACCTAACTCATGCAACACTATCAAAATGGAAAGGCTTAAAAATAATTGCCCCGCCATAATCAAAATACCCATAGACTATTGTTATTTTAAAGCACGACTCTTTTGTAAAGTCACACTAAAGTTTATTTATTTGCAAATGTTTGATTGCATCAACTTGCTGTGAAACCTATCTAAAACAGGTTTGGTACTGGCAATGTTGTCAAATCGGCACAAATGTACACGCTTTTAATGAAATTTTAGGGATACAGTGGCTGAATGCGACGAAATAGAAGATTCAATCGATTAAATAAAGAACTTTAGAATGCTACTTTTTTTTACAAATGAGGTTAAAGACAATTGGGCGACCCTTTCCGAAGAGGAAACTTTACACCTAAGTAAGGCTTTGCGTAAAAAAGTAGGAGACACTATAAATTTTGTAGATGGACAAGGAGGCTGGTATACCGGAGTAATCTTTGAAATCAACAAAAAATCAACCTTGGTTCAAATTCAGGAGAAAATTTATAGATCCGCACCCAATTATCAGCTTCATTTGGCGATTGCGCCCACTAAAAATATTAATCGCATAGAATGGCTACTTGAAAAAGCTACTGAAATAGGTATCCATGCGATTCATCCTATTATTAGCTTTCACTCAGAACGCAAGGTCATTAAGCCGGTACGACTAGAAAAAATTCTACGCTCGGCAATGAAACAATCCTTAAAGGCTTATTTACCAGAATTGAAACCACTCAAGAGTTTCACACAATTTCTAAAAGATTTTGATAAAGAGCAGGGCCCTGAAATAGAAAAATATATAGCATATATTGATCCAGAAATTAAAATTCATTTGCAGGATAACTATTCGCCTGGGCAGAACGTTGTTATATTGATCGGGCCAGAAGGCGGGTTTAGTCCGCAAGAAGTTGCTTTAGCTCAAATACATGGATTTAAACCCGTTAATTTGGGAGAAAGTCGGCTACGAACAGAAACGGCAGGCCTTTTGGCTACCGCGATCATTCAATTAAAGAACTTATAATTTAGTCATATGCGTTTACTAAAATATCTTTCTCTTGTAGGACTTTTTATAGTAGCCTCTAGCTTTAGCTGGGAGCAACCAGCTGATAATGCAAGCATGAAGTTGGCTTTACTCAAATACAATGGCGGCGGTGATTGGTACTCTAATCCTACTGCATTACCAAACCTAGCAATATTTACCAACCAGGTTTTGGGTACGGACTTTGCAAAAGATTATGCAGTTGTAGAAGTAGGAAGTGCAGATATTTTTAATTACCCATTTGTCCATATGACAGGGCACGGTAATGTCGTTTTCTCTGATTCGGATGCCGAAAACCTCCGCAATTATCTATTAGCTGGGGGGTTCTTACATATTGATGATAATTATGGGATGGATAAATTCGTCCGGATTGCGATGAATAAGGTTTTTCCAGATCAAGAATTTATTGAATTGCCTTTTACGCACGAGGTATATCAACAAGAATACACCTTTAAGAACGGCTTGCCCAAAATTCATAAACACGATGATAAAGCACCCCGTGGTTATGGTCTATTTTGGGAAGGGAGACTGGTCTGTTTCTACTCTTTAGAGTGTGACCTGGGAGATGGTTGGGAAGACGAGGAAGTACACAATGATCCACCAGAAGTACGCCTGCAAGCACTACAAATGGGAGCAAATTTGATCCAGTATGCCTTTCAGCAGTAGTCTTTATTAAAAAGCCAAACCTGTCTACTGCAGGTAGATTCAAATAGCTTCTAAGAGCGGACAACATTGCGCTTTGTCTTGATTAATCGACGAATATTTACCCAAAAAACCATAAATAGGTAGAAAATTAAAGAGCTACCCAAAGTGCCACAAGAAAGGTAAATAAAATAAAGCCTAACTCGAGAAGAGGCAATACCCATTTTATCCCCAATGTATTCGCATACACCAAAGGCTGATTGCTCCAATAAATACTTCATCTTTTTCATAATAGGCCAAATAAAATTAGTTGCTTAAGGACAAACTAACAATAATGAACATGAATTGTTGAAAATACAGGCCTATTTATTGGACCACCCAAAAGCAGGTCTATAACTCAACTTAATTCATGGCTAATTGATCACTAGCTGTAATATAAAGCCTTGTTTGGAAAAAAACACGCCCTTTTTGTTTGATTTTAAGCTCAAATTGACCTTGATCCCGGTAAGCATAGGTGAAAACAGGCTCTGATAAGTGTTTTTGAATGCCGTTGCCAAAATCAATTTCAATATCCTTGTCTCGCCACTTCTTATTGGTCAAGGTGAATCGGATCGGATCACCTACTAAAAAGGTGCCCTCCATTTTTAAGGGACCGAGATCTTTCCATTCCTTTTCTATTTCTGATTCTAAATAATGGTGGATCAATAGTTGGGTAGACTGCTCACGCTGATTATTCGGATGAAAATTTAAGCTAAATCCATAGCAACCAAATCCAATGATTAAAGCCAATAATAATTTTTCCTTACTTAATTTACGTGTTTTGTACTCCATTTCCTTTGTTTTAGGCAATCCAATTTCCTTAGTAGTGGAGACACTACCTGAGGCACTGAATTGCAGATGAATAATTGAAATGGGGGGCATACAAAAGCCATCTATTCCAAGGACTTAACCTTAGACATAGCATCGATAAACAGACTTGGAGTCTATTATTTAACTAAAATGATGGTTGTTTTATATGATCGGAGTACTGTTCTACAAGTTTCAACTTTTCTTGAGTTGCTTGCCTGGTTATGTTTGTTTGTGAGTTGATACAAATATATCATATTTTTATAATATGTAAAGAACTAGGAACAACTGTAGAATAATGAAATGTTGGTCTGTGGATGTATTTTGTGTAAGATAAATACCTGATTAATAGTTTTTTATAAAAAAATAGCCTGTAGTTTAGACTTGATAAACTGGTAGCTTTTTAATGCGAAAAGACTATTTCAGGATTTTGAAAGAGTCTAGAAACCGATCAATCGTAGGGTTTAATGCTAACTCTTTGGTACTTACCGCCTGGATAGCATAATACCG
The DNA here is from genome assembly GCA_964021975.1 of uncultured Saprospirales bacterium. Classification (GTDB taxonomy): domain Bacteria; phylum Bacteroidota; class Bacteroidia; order Chitinophagales; family Saprospiraceae; genus DATFKA01. The sequence goes on from CAXIDD010000107.1 coordinate 4,509, forward strand.
GTTATCTTTAAGCAATGCTTTGGTCTTTATTATTCCTGTGTTTTGTCGGTAATTAATCCGCCATAAAAAACCTGGATAGCCTTGTTCTTCAATTGGGTTGCTGTATGCTAAGTCTCCGGCTATACTAAAAGTGGCTTGATCAATAGTAGCTTTGAAAAACTCTTCCAATAAATCGGTGGAATCAGAATGTACCGCTTCTACTGGATAATCTACATAACTAATCATGTAAATGAAATTCTCTGCCTCCTCTGATTGATCTTGATAAAAGAAAGTATGGTAGATCAAGTTCCCAATGTCCGTATCGAAAGTGTCGGCTTTCTCTTTAAATTCACCAGGAACTCTTACTTTGAATTGTCCGTGGATGGAGGTGAAATCCTTCCAGTTTTCTGTATTCGATATAACAGTAGTAGTAGGTGTGCTTTGGGCACCAACTGAAATTAAGGCCATAAAAGAACAAAAAAGAACCGCAATAATCCGCATGGACAAATTTTTTAATGAAAGACGTATAAATCCGCTTGAAAGTTGTATAATTTATTCTTTTATTACAAAGCTAATTTTAAGCATGCTCTGTAACCATTGCATTTACAGAAACGAAATCAAAATATACGGACTCAATGCCTTATTCTTACGAATATCCTCGACCCGCAATTACAGTTGACTGCATCATCTTTGGTTTAGACGCAAGTCAACAACTAAAGGTACTTTTAATTCAGAGAGGCACAGAACCCTATATAGACTACTGGGCTTTTCCTGGGGGCTTTGTTGATATGGACGAAACCTTAGAAGCAGCAGCCCTAAGAGAATTAGAAGAAGAAACAGGTATGAGAGATGTCTTTATTGAGCAACTCTATACTTTTGGTAATCCAGGACGAGATCCCAGGGGGAGAGTGATCAGCGTGGCTTATTTTGCCTTGGTTAATTTAGAACGATATCCAATTAAAGCTGCTTCGGATGCTTCGAATGCAGCTTGGTTTGAGGTGAATAGCATGCCCGAATTGGCTTTTGATCACCAGCAAATTTTCAATACTGCTTTAGACCGCCTGCGTGCTAAAGTTCGTTACCAACCTATTGGCTTCGAATTGTTGCCCGACCGCTTCACTTTGACGCAACTACAGCAACTTTATGAAACCATCCTTGGTGTAGAAGAGCGCTTAAATAAGCGGAACTTCCGTAAGAGAATTCAAGATATGGGTATTTTGAAAGAGGTTGGAATCCAAGAAGGCGTAGCACACCGACCCGCTAAATTGTATAGTTTTGATAAAGAAAAATATCAAGAATTAGAAGCTCGCCGCTATAAAGATTTAATTCGGAGAGGTATAGATTTTGAAATCTAAGTTTCATAAAAGGAGAATTAATAAACTAAAAAATCACCAAACCAAGCAAGTACAAAATCACATATGAAGGTTCTACATACTTCCGATTGGCACTTAGGCCAAAAATTTCTAACCAAAGATCGCCTAGAGGAGCATCAGTTGGCGCTAGATTGGATGTATGAATTGATTATTGCAGAGCAAGTGGATGTTTTGATCGTGGCTGGTGATATTTTTGACATTGGCAGCCCTCCAAATTATGCACGTAAATTGTATTATAGTTTTTTGACTAGGCTACTGAATACACCATGCCGACATGTTGTCATTATTGGTGGCAACCATGATTCTCCGACTATGCTGGAAGCCCCAAAAGCTTTATTAGAACAATTAAACATTCACATTATTGGTGCGGTTCCTGAAGATCCAAAGGACCAGTTAATCACCTTGAAAAATAAGGAAGGTCAACCAGAAGGACTCATTGCTGCCGTTCCCTTTCTACGGGATCGTGACCTCCGGACGAGTACTACCGCTGAGACGGGGCTACAACGCATCGAAATGATCAAAAAGGCCATTACCCAACATTATGTGCAAATCGGGGAGTGGGTAGAAGCCCTAGCTCCACAAGATATTCCGGTGATTGCTACCGGACACCTGTATGCTTCTGGAGCTATCGCCTCTGATAAACAAGACAATATTTACATTGGAGATAAAGAAAATATTAAAGCAGATCAATTCCCAAGCTGTTTTGATTACGTGGCTTTAGGACACATTCACCGGCCACAAATTATCGGCGACCACTCCAATGTTCGGTATTCTGGCTCCATCATTCCCCTGAGTTTTAGTGAAACCAAGGATGATAAAAGCATTTATCTCCTGGAGTTTGAAGCCAAAACATTAAAAGCCATACATCCTTATCCGATTCCGGTTTTTAGACGATTAAAAACCATCCAAGGTGATTACGAAACGGTGAAAGAAAAACTATTAACTTTTGCTAAACGCCACGAAAAGGAATTAAAAGCATGGCTTGAAGTAATCGTTGAAAGTAAAAAAGTAATTCCCAATCTTAGCTTAGAGTTAAATGAGTTAGTAGCAGATTTAAACGTAGAATTACTGAAAGTAAGGGTAGCTAAAACGGCTGCTTCGAAAGCTAAACCCAAAATTCAGGAAGAGTTGTCAGATTTAGAAGCCTTAGATGTTTTTCGCAAAAAATGCGCTGTCTTGGGGGACCTTCCCGATGAAATAAATGACCTTGAGCATACCTTTAAGGAGTTGCAGAATTGGATGCAAGAAAACCCTCTTTATGAAGATTAACAAGGTCATCATTGAAAATATCAATTCTCTAAAGGGAAACATCACCATAGATTTCCAGGAGCCTCCGCTGGGCCACACTGGACTTTTTGCTATAACGGGAGATACGGGAGCTGGGAAAACGACGATTCTGGACGCGATTACACTGGCATTGTATGGCAAAGTAGCCCGTAATAATTCGGTGAAAGAGGTCATGTCGTTTGGCACGGTAAACTGCTTGGCTGAAGTAGAATTTTCCCACCTTAGTCAGCTTTATCGCATCAAATGGACCGATTGGCGGTCAAGAGGAAAAATAGACGGGAAATTACAAGGGCCTAAAAGGGAAATGGCTTGCTGGGATGAAGAAAAAAAGGCTTTTGTAATCATCGCAGAAAAAATTAAAGAGGTTGATCAAGTTATTGAGTCGGTTACTGGTTTGGATTACGATCGCTTCAGACGATCTGTTCTTTTAGCTCAGGGGGATTTCGCCGCTTTTTTAGAAGCAAAAGAAGGAGAAAGAGGTGAGCTTTTAGAGCGCATTACCGGTACGGATATTTATTCTCAGTTGTCAAAAGCTGCGTTCCAAAAGGCAAAATTGGAAAAAGGGACTTTAAATGAGATTGATCTTCAAATCAAAAGCTTAGAATTGCTACTTCCAGAAGAAGTTATTCAGTTAGAAAATGAACAAGCTAGTATCAATAAGGCAACTACTGAGGTAGAGTTAAAAATTGCACAAATCCAAAAGCAAGTTCAGCAATATGAAAGCTTTAAGGTTTTAAACCAAAAAATACAACAAACGCAAGCTACCTTACAAGATTTAGCCAAAATAGAAGCCCAACAGCAAACAGCGGTCATTCGGTTAATGACTTTCGAAAAAGTAAAACCACTTGCTAAACCTTTCGATAATTTCCAACGCATAAATGCTCAGTTAGCCATTGCTCAAACTAAAATGGAGGCAACCGAAATACAAAAGAAATCTTTTGTGCAAAAAGCGTCAGAGCTTATGCATCAGTTGAATGAGCAATTAACTAATTTAGATCGACTTCAAGAAGAAATAAAAGAACTCCAACCCAAATGGGAGAAGGCCAATGCTTTAGATATTGAAATTGGCGCTAAACAGGCACCAATCGATGCCTTACGTAAAGATTTAGCAGCTTTAAAAATTACTTTGGAGGATTTACGAACTAAACAAAAAGTACAATTAACTCAGCAAGATAAGTATAAGGAAGTTCTCCTAGAAACCCAGGAATGGTTAACAAAAGAATCCGCTACGGCGAACTTGGCAAAGGATTTAAACCTCATTCTAGAGAAAATAAGGCAATATCAATATATAGTAGCTAAAGAAAAAGCGCAGAAGGAGCGTCTAAAAGATCAGGAAGAAAGTCAGGCTCAACTTTTGATAGATCAAAAAAACTTTCAACTTCAGTTAAAGGAACTGAAGCAAAGTCAAGCTCAAAATCTTCAAGATTTTGCGAGATTAAGCGAGGTAGAATTAATCACGGATAGACCGGGTATCCTACAAAAAATAGAAACGCGTATCCAACAAAATAAACAAACTCAGAAGAGTTTGCAGAAAGCTTTAGAGCTCATTCAAAAATACGATCAATTACTAAGTCAATCTAGCTCAACCGTAGATCAGTACCAATTTTTACAAAGTATTAATGATCAATTGAACCAAGATTTACTTAATTTTTTGGATCAATTAGAAGAACTCGAAAAAGATCGCAACTATAAAAGGAAAATATATGAGCAGCAGCAGTTGATTGCTAATTATGAAAAAGATCGCGCTCAATTAGAAGATGGGAAACCCTGTCCGCTTTGTGGTGCTGAGCATCACCCATTCCACAAGCATGAGATCCAGCCTTTCATTAATGAAGCTAAAGCAGATTATGATAAAATAGAGGCCTTTTACCAAGAAAGAGTGAATAATTACCAGAAAACCTTGATTAAACAAGGCGAAACAGCCAATGCCTCCAATGAGAAAAAACAGCAACTCGAAGGCTTAACTAAGGAAATTGAATTCTATGAAAAGGAGCTGGCCGCCTTATTCCCACAGTTTACTTTTAAGGACCAACAGCAACACCTGAATACCAAAATCCTGAACCAAGAACTTCAAGCCTATGCTCAAACCCAACAGACTGAACAACTACTTCAGGAACAATTAAAAACCTTGCACCAAATACTGGATCAGCAAGAAAAAGAAACAGTAGATTTAGAACAAAAACAACAAGAATTAGCCTACCAATTAAAAGTAAAACAGCAAGACATCCAGCAATTGACCAGTGGCTTAGAAGACTTCCAAAGGGATAAAGCAGAACTAGAAAAAGTACTGCTAAATTGGAGTAAGGAATATCAGTTTAAATTGGATACCTCTAATTTGTCACTATTAAATCAAAGTCTACAAAAGCGACAAACTGATTTTCAACAAAAAGAACAATTGCTGCAAGCTACTCAAGAGCAATTGACTAAGAATCAACAAGTATTGGATCAATTTGCAACAGAAGAAAAAACAATACTAAAGCAAGGAGCTAAGCAAAAGAATGATTTGCAAGATCTCAAAACTGCTCAAGAGCTATTACTGGAATCTCGAAGAAATATACTAGGAGACCTGCAACCTGCTTCCGAAAAACAAACTTTTGAAGGTCGTTTAGTTGCCGCACAAGAAATAGTGCAAAAACTTAAAAGTCAACACCAGGAAATTTCCCAGGAGTTACATGTATTAGAACAAGTCCAACAATCTGAAGCAGACAAGATGCAGCAGTTTCAGATAGAAAAAGAGACCTTACAAACATTGTTAGAAGAAAAAATGCAGCAGCTTGGTATTTCCAATTTACAAGAATTAGAGAATAGCTTGCTCCTGCCAGAAGAGGAAAACAGCATAAGGCAGCAACAAAATCAATTGATTCAGGAGAAAGCTAGGCAAGAAGGCCTTTTAGAAGATCAGCAAGCCGCCATTAAAGACTTAGAAAAAGCTTTACAAAATGCACCTAAGGCCGAGGTCCTAATGGAGGACTTACAAAAAAAGCAGACCAATCAACGTGCCCTAATCAGTCAATCCGGAGCTATTCAAGAACGCATTTCTGCAAATGCTAAACGAAAAGCAGACCAGGCGAAATTGCTAGAAGAAAGACAGGAGCAGTCTACTGTTTTTGGGCGCTGGGAAGCGCTAAACCAAATTATCGGTTCCGCTGATGGCAAAAAGTTTCGCACTTTTGCTCAAGGACTGACTTTGGAGAGATTGGTAACACTTGCCAATCACCATCTCGAAGACCTGAATGGTCGTTATAAGTTGAATAAACCAATACATGAAGATCTGGGCTTAGCCATTGTGGATACCTACCAGGCTGACCACGAACGCTCGCTACAAACCTTATCGGGAGGCGAGAAATTTCTGGTTAGTTTAGCCTTAGCACTTGGGCTCTCTGACCTAGCGGGCCGTAATGCACACATTCAATCTTTGTTTATCGATGAAGGCTTCGGGACATTGGATGACAATAGTCTGGACCTAGCCATTACCACCTTAGAAAACTTACAAGCAAGCGGTAAAACAATCGGGGTGATCTCTCATGTAAAAGAATTAAAGGAGCGAATTAGTACCCGGATTCAAGTACACAAACAAAGCGATGGCTTTAGTCAGGTCGAAATCCAAGCTTAAAGCAGACTTGATCTTCGTGGTTTTTTACTGTATTGCCGTCGTCATTCCTTCTAGAACCATCGATTTTGTGCATCTTTTAGAAGAATATTTGGTTGTTTTGTGAAAGGGAGTACTTATCTTAGAGCTTGTTATAAAATTACAGTTGACCCAACGAATATGCAAAAGAAACTTAAAGATTTATTTGGTAAAGACCATGGACTAGACGAAAAGAGCATCAAGTTCTTGACAACTGCTTTGGAGAAAAATAATTTACCTGGCTTTGATTATATTGAGTTCAAACAAGCTCTTTTGACTTTAGAGGCCATGAACATGGAAGAAGAAACGGCTTTTAAGTCGACCTTCGCCACTGCTTCAACCCTTGGCTTAACAAAAGAAAAATTAGTCAAAACAGCAGAGCACTACAAAAAAGTGCTGATGAATGAAAAAGTCCAATTTGACGCTGCTTTAGAAAAGCAAATACACCAGCGTGTGAATGCTAAAGAGGTTGAATTGGAAAAATTGAAAAAACAAATTGATGACTACAAAACAAAAATTGCACAGCTAGAGCAAAAAATTGCCAGCAATCAGGCAACGATTGAAAAGCAAGATGATGTCACTCAAAAAGCTAAAGAT
>CAXIDD010000108.1:0-11369 GCA_964021975.1 uncultured Saprospirales bacterium
ATACTAAGACGAAAGAAGAAAATAAAGCCCATAATAGCGTATGAGTCGCACCCAAACCAGAACGATGGAAAAAAGCTTGTAATTCGAATAGTGGGAATACTATCAGTATTCCTAAGAGAAAACAAATAGCTAGTGGGAAGATATCCTCTTTTTCGTACAAGTCAGCACGGTATATTAGATATACGATGGCTAAACAAGGAAGTACCGCCAGTGTGATCTGTATGCCAAACATGCGTCTGTTTCTTAAACTTATGCGATTGAGAACTATGGATTCTGTTCGCTAATGATTAATAACCGTAGTAAATAACCGATCGTAGTTCGCTATTTGTGCAGACCAGTCGTAATGTGTGACAAAGGTTCTAGCATCGGTGCCCAATTCGCGGGTACGATCAATATTTAAGACGGCTTTTTTTAATAAAGGGTACAAGTCTTCTGGACGAGGATAAAGATAATTGGTTTTTTTAGATTCAGGGATATGCTCAGGATAAGCCAATCGATTGGGTAAAAGTGGGAAGGTATTACAATGCATGGCTTCTACCACACTGCCACCAAAATAGTCCTGAATGCCACTTACCGGTAAAATATCTGCAGCCCACAGCCACTTACAATAATCTGCTCGATCTTTGAGATACCCGAAATGTACGATTTCATTAGCCAGGTGTTGTTTTGCTTGAGCAAAAATAGCTGGCGCTTTCTCATAGTCCTTTCCTAGAACGACAACTTGGAAAGGAATATTTTCTGACTTTAATCTAAATAAGGCCTCAAAAAAGATACTAGGAGCCTTGTCATATTCCCAGCGATGGTTCCAAAGGATTAATGGAACCTTAGAAGAAATCACCTTCTTGTGGACATCCATTTTTTTGAGCTCCATTCCTAGATGTAGTACCTGAGATTTATTGGTGATAGATTGAATTAAATCTAGACCCTTAAAGTCAGGGAACTGTTTTAGAAATCCTGGTAAGGCGTTTAAAAATGTTTGTTGATGATACTTCGAATTAAAAAAAAGCTGATCTGCAGCTAAAGCACTCGTATAGTTCAGAAATCCATATTGATTGTTGCGCCCATTTTGGATATCTGGATCATTTGGAGGCCAAGGATAAGTAATTTGATTCTCGTGAAAATAAACGGCTACTGGAGTATGGGCTGTTTGACTACGCGTAAGGGCTAAAAAGGTACTTAAATCCAGCATGTCTGTAGCCAAAATTAAATCGGTCTGCTGAATTTTATTTTGGAATTGTTGGGCTAATTCAACCGCACCACCATACATACGCCACTTCCAAAAACGGCCAGGAAGTGTCAATAATTCCACTTGATGTTGACTGTTTTTTCGTAGACCGTTGGCCCACTGTGCATGACTGCCAGTAAAGTAGGGCTCTATCAGGGTTATATGCATTTAACAAAATAAATAAAAAATAGGCCATCATAGCACTAAACCATTCTAAAAACCATTCAACAATCTAATACTTTAACCTTATATTGAAGCAAATAATAACTCCCAAGAAAAGATGCCGGATTTTTCAGCACTAAAAAAACAAATGGCTAATTTAGAATCCCTCCGCAAAGAATTGGATTTGAAGCAACTTCAGATCAACCGCTTGCTGAATATTACACAAGCAATCAATAATAATGTCTCTGCAAAGGAACTCTATGAAATGTACCATTCCTTCTTGAGTTGGGAATTGGGTATAAAAAAAATGGCCTTATACGTCCGAGATGGACAAGATTGGGCTTGTCGGACTTCTCTGGGTATATCGGAGGCACTCTCCAAAATGGATATTACCGATTTACTGCCTCAATACACCGAGCTAAATAATCTAGAAGAGCCGGAGCATTTATTAATCAAGGAGTTTGATATTGTCATTCCTGTGCGGCATAAAGAGCATGCCATTGCTTATGTGTTTATCGGTGGTTTTGCTGAAGATGATGACATGTACACAAAGGTTCAGTTCATCACTACTATTACCAACATCATCGCGGTAGCTATTGAGAATAAACGCTTGTTTAAAAAACAAATTGAACAGGAAGGTTATAAAAAAGAAATCGAAATGGCGGCAGAGGTACAGCAAATGCTGGTGCCTAGAATCTTGCCGGTGACTCGGGAGTACGAATTTGATTACATCTATAAACCACAATTATCCGTAGGGGGTGATTACTTTGACTTTATTGAATTAGAAGATGGAAAAATCGTCTTTTGTGTGGGAGACTTTACGGGGAAAGGATTGGCAGCAGCCATGTTGATGGCCAACTTTCAAGCCAATTTCCATACCCTGATCAAACGACACACCAACCTCGACGAGTTTGTACACAACTTGAATGAATCAGTCAACCTGTTGACGCAAGGAGATCGGTTTATTACCTTCTTTATTGCCGAATATGATGTCAATTCTAGGGTGTTGCGTTACGTTAATGCTGGACACAATCCTCCTATCTTACTAAATAAGGACGAGCTGTATGAACTAAAGAAAGGGACCATTATGCTGGGCTCTTATGAACGTTTACCCAAATTAGAAATAGGGACCGTACAGATTGATAAAGAGGCTTTGATCTTGTCATTCACAGATGGTCTGACCGAGCTCCGTAACGAATCTGGCGTAATGCTAACCGAAGAAACGCTGCATGGATTCATGCGACAGTACTGGAAATTACAATCCGCCGAATTCAACCAAGAATTACTGAAATTTATCAATCAATTCAAAGGAAGTGCCAGTTACCTCGATGATTTCACGGTACTGACTTGTAAATTATACTGCCCAGATGCCAGAGCACATTTTGTCGAGCGGAGTTTTGAAAAATGATAGTAGAACGCTTAATGATGGTTTGGTTTGGAGATATAGTGATGTCTTTTATTAAAAATATTTATCCATACTTAAGCGATATAAACTTGGGTGGCCTTAGGTGCCTCCGGTGGTTCAAAAAAAATACCTGCTAGTTATGAAAAAATGGCCAATCCTTATTTTATTACTTTCCCTCTTCGCTTGCAATCAAACTATTGAGCAAGAAGATACAGCCGCGGCTACTCCACCCGAAGTCGAATGGCAAGTCCTATTCAACGGAGAAGATTTATCTGGATGGACACCAAAATTTGCAGGTAGTCCATTAGGGGAAAACTATAAAAATACCTTTCAAGTAGAAGAGGGGATCCTAAAAGTCTCTTATGATGAATATGATACTTTCAATCAGGAATTTGGACATCTTTTTTATGAAAAACCCTTCTCTCATTATATACTGCGGGTAGAATACCGCTTCGTTGGAGAGCAAGTACCCAATGGGCCAGGATGGGCCTTTAAAAATAGTGGTGCGATGCTACATTGTCAAGATCCAAAGACGATGACCGTAGCACAAGATTTTCCGGTTTGTATTGAGGCACAATTTTTAGGTGGTGATGGAATCAGCCCCCGTTCTACGGGTAATTTGTGCACACCAGGTACAAATGTCTTCCTGGCAGATACTTTAACCACCAATCATTGTATTAACTCTACTTCTCCTACTTTCGCTACAGAAGACTGGGTGCAGATGGATATGATTGTTTATGGAGACAGCTTGATTCATCACGTAGTAGAAGGGGATACGGTATTAACCTATACCAAGATGCAGATTGGAGATAATGGCAATGCACCAAACGAAGGGGCACCCGTAGGATCAGGCTATATTTCCTTGCAAGCAGAAAGCCATCCGGTACATTTCCGTAAGGTGGAATTAAAAGAACTAAAATAAGCACATCCTATGTATAAGTATTTAATTGCGCTATTCTTAATCGCTGCTTGGAGTTGTCAGAACCCAGAGCAGACTCCCGTACAATCTCCTTCTGCCAAGGTGGATAGTTTATTTGCTGCTTTTCATCATTTTAAAGCTGAAATTAATCCAATTGAAGCGACTAAAGGTGGAGATTTTAGCTTTAATGATACCCTTGCAAATTTTATTTCTGATGACTATATCAGCCTGCTGAAAGATCGATATACCGGTTTTCTAACAGCTATAGACCAAATCGATTTAGCAAGCTTAGAGCCAGCTGATCAAATGAGCCTTAAAGTGATGCGCTGGGATTGTGCTATTAAAAAGGAAGGCCTGGAAAACGAGATCGTAACGGTTGCCTCACCTATCTATGATTTAGCTAATATTCAGTTGATGCCCATTGCACAGATTACTTCTTTGCCGCTTTATGTAAGTCAGCTGGCAGGCGGTACAAGTGTCCAACCTTTTGAATCAGAAAAAAATTACGAAGATTGGCTTGAACGGGTAGAGGACTATTTGACCTGGATAGATACCGCTATAGAAAATATGAACAAAGGGATGGCACAAGACATCGTAATGCCAAAAATCTTGATGGAGCGTGTCTTAGACCAACTCCGGCCATTTGTAGAAACACCGCTAGAAGAACACCTTTTTTATCAGCCAGTCTTAAATATGAGTGAGGAGATTGCCCCCGTTGATCAGAATAGGTTTCGGGCCGCTTATCAGGAAATGATCGAAGAAAATTTAAAACCTAAATATCAGGAACTAATTTCTTTTATAGAAAACCGTTATTTACCAGTGTGTAGAAATAGCACAGGAATGCTTGATCTTCCCAATGGCTTAGCTACTTACGAATATTTGGTTCGACTGAATACCAGCACAGATATGACGCCCGATGAAATCTTTGCACTAGGTCAACAGGAAGTAGCGCGGATTAAAGGCGAAATGCAAAAAGTTATTACCGAAATTGGCTTCGAAGGAGACTTAAATGCTTTTTTAGATCATGTCCGTAATAGCCCCGAGCAGATGCCATTCACGGAACCACAACAAGTAATTGATAATTTTAATGCGATCCATGCCAAGATGGAGCCTCAATTAAATCAATTGTTTGACATCGCACCTAAAGCCAGTTTTGAGGTACGCCGTACAGAAGCATTCCGAGAAGCCGCTGCTAGTGCCGAATATGTACCTGGGACTAAAGATGCCAAACGACCAGGTATTTTTTACGTGCCGATTCCGGATGTGAAAAATTATAATAAGTTTGCAGACGAGGCGCTCTTTTTACATGAAGCCATTCCAGGGCACCATTTTCATTTGTCGCTACAACAAGAAAATCAGGATTTGCCAGAATTTTTACACCCAGAGGGCATTGGTGTCTTTGTAGAAGGATGGGCGCTTTACTCCGAATCTCTTGGAAAAGAACTAGGACTTTATGAGGACCCCTATCAGTATTTTGGGATGCTCAGTGCTGAAATGCACCGCGCCATTCGTTTGGTAGTAGATGCTGGTATGCATGCCAAAGGCTGGACTCGCGAAGAAGCTATTGCTTATTCTTTAGCCAATGAAGCGGAATCAGAGGCTTCTATTACTTCCGAAATTGAGCGATATATGGCTACGCCCGGACAAGCACTTTCCTATAAAATTGGTCAATTGAAGATTCAGGAATTGCGCAATAGAGCTGAAAAAGAGCTAGGCCCAGATTTTGATATTAAGGACTTTCACCGACAAGTATTGGGGTCCGGTAGTTTGCCTTTGTTTTTGTTAGAAGAAAAAATAGATCAATGGATTAGCAGTACGAAGCATGATGGGTAGACACTAGGCTTAACTATCCTCTAGTGCTTCTAAAATTTCATCCAACTCATCAAAGGATTTATAGCCTACTTTTTCTTCGGCGCCTCCGGTGACTTGGATGCCTGTAGCCTGACTGTTCTCCAATAAGTCTAAGATAGGTTCAGCACCAAAACCCAAGTTAAAAATGATCGGATAATGCTGACTGAGTTTATGTAGGTAAGTCCAGTTGAGCTCTTGAGCCTCCTGAAGTTCGGTATAAGTCCAGTCTTCCTGGGCAAAATTTAAGATAAAATAAGTGGTCTTAGGCGCAAAGTCAGAGAGTAAAGTCTCCAGTTGCTCGCAATTAGTCTCTTTGGCTACGATAATTTCTTTAAAAATAGGTAGATCGGTATCTAATTCTAGTAAGGTATCCAATCCAGTATTCATCCCAACTTTAATCGCATCTAGTTGCAAGTCTACTGCTAGCTTTTGGATTTCTTCGGTGCTATGCAAATTAAATTCACCGACCATCGCAGGTCCTTCGACCCATTCTTTGATTGCTTGGACTTGATTAGGATGCAAAAAACTATCCTCATCAGGGCTAAGGTTGAAACTTAGCCAAGTTACGTCCCAAGCAGCAAAATAACGAGCATCTGTAAGATTGGTGATGGGCCCAGCGTATATTTTAGCAGTTAACATTTTTCAATTTTTCACAAAAGTAAAAAATTAAGGCATACATTTCCACGAAATGTTACCAGTAGCGACGCATGATTTTCCGTCGCCCAGCAAGGTTCCCGTCGTTTAATGTACTAAACCATCGCATCAATTATAACCTCACCAAGCAAATCATTAGGCGGCAACGATTCATAAATATAAGATGGCTGGTCTGCCATTTCTTTTAAAAGGATTTCTAGCTTGAAATTATCTTGTGTCGCGACTTTAAACAAAGGATTCTGTGCATGGTATTTTGCTAAGTACTCCTGCTCTGGCTGACCTGGAGTAGGAATAAGAATCGCTTTTTGGTGTAAATGGAGTAAATCCATGATACTGCTATAGCCAGACCGACAAATGACCACGCTGGCTTCTGCTATTTTTAGGGATAGTTCCTTTGCGCCTAAGAAATTTATGCTGGCGATAGATTGATTTTTTGGACGGTATATTTCGGAGGTGTCAGGCAAACCACGAACAACTAAAAAAGGACCAGGAAGCTGTTCTAGTTGTGTCAAGATTTTAGTTTCTAGCAGACTGCGTTGTGGCTCTGGGCCGGATAGAATGACTAGTGCTTGATATTTTAGAGTCGCTTCTTTAGACTCTAATTGGCTTAATAAACCTAAATAACGGACCGTTTTTTTCCCAAAAGGCTGTGCAAGTTTCCCCGCTATTTGTTGAGGTGGTGGTAAATCAGGAATCCAAAGTTCTTTGTAATTTTTATACCAGCAATAATGTGCCCAGGCAGCCAAGGAATTGATCCATTTTTGCCGAAAGGCGAATTGTAATTGATGACTTATATAAAAAGAAGGAACCTGTTTGGACCAACAACCCAAACGGTTGTCACTAATGACATACTCTATTTGTTCCCGATCAATTATTTTACGCAAACGAAAATGTTCTACTATAACAGCGTAGCATATTCGAGGCGCAGAAAGGAGAAAATTGAACAAAGCAGATCTTGTAGGGTAGTGAATGCCGTAGCTTGGAAGCGAGTAAAGGCGTAAAGCCGGAAATTGTTTTTTTAGCAATTGAGCCGCCCCACCATTACTTGCAATGACAACGGTAGCACCTTCAGCTAGGTATCGCTCAATTATTGGGATACAACGACTAGCATGACCTAATCCCCAATCTAAAGGACAAATTAAAACACGCATCCTAGTGCAAGTTTTGAATTATGGAGATAATGCAAGCTTGAATTAATAATCCAAACTTTGCGTCTCAAAATTTGATTATCATTCAATTTTGAAACTTATCGTAAATCTTTTACCTTGGAAGGTACAAAATCATAGAATGATGCTACGGAAATGCTTCTATTTACTATCCATTTTGGCTATTCTTAGCTTGAGTAGTTGCCGAACCAGCTGTGGTTGTCCAATGGCCGAAGTAGAATTAAGCGTCGACCTTCTTGAAGTGCAAGCCGACGCTTAATGGATCTATTTTAAAAGTCAAATTGAATACCTTGTGCCAAGGGCACGGTCGTACTGTAATTGATGGTATTGGTCTGTCTGCGCATATAAGCTTTCCAGGAGTCAGAACCACTTTCGCGGCCACCACCAGTATCTTTTTCGCCACCAAAAGCGCCACCAATTTCGGCACCGCTGGTACCGATATTAACATTTGCGATACCACAATCAGAACCAGCAGCAGATAAGAAGCGTTCGGCTTCTCTCAAATTATTGGTCATGATGGCAGAAGAAAGACCTTGAGGAACACCATTTTGAATGGCAATCGCCTCGTCTAAATCGCTATATTTTAATAAGTATAGTAAAGGCGCAAAGGTCTCATGCTGTACCACTTCCATGTCGGGTGTTGCTTCAGCAATACAAGGTTTAACGTAGCAACCACTATTATAGGGGTCGCCGCTTAGGACGCCACCTTCTACCACCATTTCACCTCCGGCTGCTTTGACTTTTTCGATCGCATCCAGGTACATCTGTACCGCATCTTGATCAATCAATGGGCCAACGTGCATGTTTTCATCCAAGGGGTTGCCAATACGTAACTGTTTATAGGCGTTGATTAACTTCGTTTTGACTTCGTCGTAAATACTTTCGTGGATAATCAAGCGACGGGTTGAGGTACAGCGTTGTCCTGCCGTTCCGACGGCACCAAAAACGGCTCCGGTTAATACAATCTTCAAATCAGAAGAAGGAGAAACGATAATCGCATTGTTTCCACCTAACTCTAGAATAGTCTTACCTAAACGACCAGCGACGGTTGCTCCTACGATTCTGCCCATCCGGGTGCTTCCAGTAGCAGAGACCAGTGGCACCCGTTTGTCTTTAGTCATGAATTCACCGGTGACGTAGTTTCCGTTGATGATACAGCTGATGCCTTCAGGAAGCTCATTTGCCTTAAGTACTTCATGGAAAATATTCTGGCAGGCAATACTACAAAGTGGTGTTTTTTCGGAGGCCTTCCAAACGGTGGTATTTCCACAAACCAATGCAATCATTGAGTTCCAGGACCAGACAGCCACGGGGAAGTTAAAGGCACTAATGATACCTACTACGCCCATTGGATGCCACTGCTCGTACATGCGGTGCGCAGGGCGCTCAGAGTGCATGGTTAGTCCATAAAGTTGGCGAGAAAGACCAACTGCAAAGTCACAGATGTCAATCATTTCCTGGACTTCTCCCCAGCCTTCTTGTAGGCTTTTTCCCATCTCGTAGGAAACAAGTCGTCCTAGTGCATCTTTGTGTTTACGCAGGGCATTACCATATTGACGTACAATTTCTCCTCTTTTGGGAGCAGGCTCATTGCGCCAAAATTCAAAAGCCTCTTGGGCTTTTTCGATAACTTGATCATATTCTACGCGTGTGGTCACACTGACGGAGCCAATTAAACTGCCATCTACAGGCGAATAAGAGTCAATATAACGATCTGTACTCCGCAAAGACTTCAGGCCTGTGGAAGTACCATCATTTTTGGCTTTTAGTCCGAGTTCTTTTAAAAAATCTTTGTTCATTTTTATAATAAGTTTTCAATTCTGAGCGTGACGGAAAAATATTAGTTTATTTTTTCGTCACGCTCTTTGGTTAGAAGCTAGTTTGAAATTTCTTAGCTTAGATTTTGAATTGGTGAGGTAATGAGCTAAGGGTGTCAATTTTTGATTTTAAATCGTTTGCGCTGCTTCAGTCCTGAAAGAACTATTCTGTTTCTTAGCAGTTGCCCTGGTAAATAAATTCACAATTCATCACTTCACCAACTGAATCATTGCTTTAGGAGTTCAACAACTGTTTTACAATCCCAGAAACCACTTTACCATCGGCTTGACCCGCGAATCTTTTAGTAGCCATACCCATGACTTTTCCCATGTCTCTCATAGACGAAGCACCGGTTTGCTGAATGATTTCCTGGATAGCGGTGGTAATATCTGCTTCACTCAGCTGCGCAGGTAAGTAGCGCTCAATGATCTCCAACTCTTCGCGTTCTATTTTGGCTAAATCGTCGCGGCCTTGCGCATCAAAGATACCGATAGATTCCTTGCGTTGTTTGGCTAGTTTTTGGAGCATTTTGATTTCTCTTGTTTCGTCAATTTCGGCTCCACTACCATCAGTTTTTGCTAATAAAATCGCTTGTTTAATAGCGCGGATACCTCTTTTAGCAGCCTCATCTTTAGCTTTCATGGCTGCTTTAAGATCTGTTGTAATTTTTTGCTCTAGTGTCATAATATTGTGCTTATAATGATTTATTAGTTTGGAGCGTTTAGTACTCTATTTTTGAACGTTTGCAAACCCCATCTGGTTGCTTTACAAGCGAATGGGGCTTATTTTTAGAATAAAGTCTACGATTCTAAATTTATATTTTTTGAGCCTCAATCATTTGTGTAAGACTAATAAAATCTTCCACAGAAAGCACCTCTGGTCTTTTGGTGAAAAAAGGAGCTTGTAATACGTCTGGATCTTTTATGAAGGGTTTTAAAGTATTGCGTAACATTTTTCTTCTTTGACTAAAGGACTGTTTAACGACTCGTTTAAACAATAAATCGTCACAAGGCAAATTTAGTTCCTTCTTTCGGGTCAACCGAATAACTGCAGACTGTACTTTAGGAGGCGGTGAAAAGCAGGACCGATCTACTAAGAAAAGGTATTCTCCTTCATAATATGCCTGGGTTAGTACACTAATCACCCCGTAAGTTTTGGAACCAGGGGCCGCAACGACCCTTGCGGCCATTTCGTGTTGGAACATACCGACCATTTCAGGGATTTGGACTCGATTGTCCAACATCTTAAAAACGATTTGAGAGGAAATGTTGTAGGGGAAATTACCAATGAGTCCAAAGGGTTTCTGACCAAGGTGATCTTCAAAACTCATTTTGAGAAAATCTTGGAAAATAATGGCCTCCCGCAGTGACGGATAGTGCTGATTAAGATAGCTGACCATGTCTTTATCAGCTTCTACTACGAATAAGTTTTGATCTTTCTCTAATAGATATTTGGTTAACATACCTTGTCCGGGCCCTACCTCAACAATATGTTGGTAGTTGGCAGAAAGTTGGAGGCTATCGGCGATCTGTTGTGCAATATCCTCGCGGTTCAAAAAGTGTTGACCAAAAGATTTTTTTGCTTTCAATTTAATTGAGCTATTTTAGCGGCTAATTTATCGCCGAAGATAGAGAATTAAACACAGTTGAATGGAAAAATTAAAGATAGGGATTAGTATTGGAGATATCAATGGAGTAGGTTTAGAAGTAATCCTAAAAAATTTGTCCAACCCAGATTTGGCCAAAATGGCCACTTTTATCATATATGGTTCCGCTAAAGTCGTTTCTTACCATAAAAATATAGTAGATGTAAACTTGCATTACCACCAGGCTCAAAATATTGATCGGATTCATCGAGAAAAAGTCAATGTCATCAATTGTTGGAATGAAAATGTCAATATAAACTTAGGTAAAGCTACTGAGGACGGTGGCAAATATGCCATCCAATCACTCGAAGCCGCGACCAATGATCTGCGGCATGGTTTGATTGATGCGTTGGTTACTGCTCCAATTAATAAAGAAGCGATGCACTTAGCCAAGTTTCCATTTCCTGGTCATACGGAGTATATCATGGATAAACTGGAGGCCAAAGAAAGCCTAATGTTTATGGTCCATGATGACCTTAAAGTTGGCTTAGTAACAAATCATTTGCCAATTGGAGATGTACGTA
>CAXIDD010000109.1:0-11367 GCA_964021975.1 uncultured Saprospirales bacterium
ATCGCAATTGTTTGTTATTTTTTTTGAGCACAGCCTTACATTTGATGCATTACCTAAAAAAGTGTATTGGTTAATTCAGTAGCTGGACATTAATAATCCAGAATAAACTTGGACAAATTCTGTCCGCGCTCTAATTCTAATTTCTTACGTAGTCGATAGCGCGCTACTTCTACACCACGTAGGGAAATCCCAAGTAGATTGGCAATATCTTTGGTGTTCAGGTTGAGCCTTAAAAAGGCGCACAATTTTTGCTCGTTAGGCGATAAGTCTGCATAATTTGAACGTAAACGAGAGAGGAAATCACCATGAACAGCTGCAAAATGGTACTCAAATTGTTCCCAATCCTCCTGTACTCGCAGGTTGATGTCTATTTCTTTCACCAGCTTTTGCAAAGCTTGTTTGGTCTCCGAACTTTTCCCCTTTTGTTTTACCTGATTGAGTTCCGCTTTGATGGATTCAATAAACTCATTTTTAACCACTAAGTTCATGGTCGAGGCTGCCAATAAGCGATTGACGTGTTGCAGCTCGCTTTGCATTTTTTCTTCTTTTAGGCTTTGCACTTCCTGCTCTTTTTGCCGCTTGATTTGTGCAGACCGTTGTTGTTCCTTCCGGATTTGGAGTTGTTTAGAAGCTTCTATTTTTCCAGCTTTACGTTCGTAAGAACGCCGTTGAAAGGCAAAGATTTGGAAAAATAAAAACAGACCTAGAAGTAAGTATATTACTTTTGCCAAAGTGGTATTATAAAATGGAGGCTGTATTTCTATTAATAGAGCTTGACTACTGATGATTTCCCCAAAATAATTTCGGGTTTGTGCTTCAAAAACATAATTACCCGCTTTTAAATTCGTGTACTCTTTAATGGAGGAGCTGGTCCATTCGCTAAATTCTTGATCCAGACCTTGCAGTCGATACCGGAAAGAGGATTTGCCTAGGGCTCCCAACTGGAAGGACTCTACTTCGACCTTTAAGACTTTTACGCCTGAGTGTAACAATAAAGGAGCTATTTTAGTAGATTTGGCTTGAAAAGGGCCACGCAGATATTCTTCTTTTTGTCGGCCTAAATTATAGACCCGTTTAATCACTAAAGGGTTGTTGTTGGTCAAAGGCATTTCCTGGTTTGGATCATATTGAATGAAACCATCATTAGCAGAAAAAAGTACCCCTTTTGAAGTATTTTTTGATAAGTGCAACAGATCATTATTGAGGTGAAAGCGCATTTGATACAAAGAAGAAGGGATAGATTGATAATTATTGGTACTTACCTGTTTATAAAAAGCAGCTAAACCATCTGCGATAATGTAAAGATTGTTTCTGCGGTCTTCAGCTGCCAAATAAACAGCTTGCTCACCAACTTGCTCAGAAAATAGGGGAGCTTTGGTAACCGTATTGGTATTCGGATCAAATTGGTACATTCCAGCTTTTGTAGCCAAGAATAATTGATTGTTGAGTTGGCTCAAAATAATTTGTTCTTGAATAGGGGACTGTTGAGTATCTTCGGAGACGTTTTTTACTTGTACCTGTGTAAAGTCTTCCGAAAGTAGTAATTGGTAGAGCCCTTTATAATATTGGCCAACCCAGATTCGGCCTTGTCTGTCTTCTTCCAAAAAACGGCTCGAAGCATCGAAGCCTTCGATTTTTTGGATGGGCATTAAATTTTGGGTTTGATCAAGTTTGAAAAGAAATAAACCCGAATAAGTGCCACCAATAATGTATTTAGGATCACTTTGTAATTGCTTAACTTGCCAAAGGCCATCTGTATTGGCGATGCGACGTGCCCGTGTTCCTTCTAACACAAAAAGTCCGGTATGATGCCCTGCATAGTATTTTCCTGCAATTTCTTGAATACTATAAGCAGGACCCTCTGTGCCAGTTAAAAAGATACTTTCTGTCGTATTTTTAGCCAGGAAATAAATGCCGTTTGAGGTGCTAAAATAAGTGCCCGTTTCAGTTTCAAAAGCATCATAGCCACTTCCTTGCAATTGGATCTCCTGGTTGATGAATCGCATTGGAGAATTAATCGGTACTAGAGCAATACCGTTTTGCATGCCTACCCATAGATTGCCATAATAATCCTGAAAAGAACGCAGACAAGCATTGCTAGCTAAGCCTTCTAGGGTAGAGATGTTTTCAATTTCTTGGCTTTGTAAATCATATAGGAAAAGGCCCGCTCTTTGGGTAGAGATGGCTAAGCGGTTATCCGATAGTTGGCCGACATGATTGACAAAGGTGCTACGGAGTACTTGAGAGAGCTTTGGGTGGACGGCTTGCACACCAAAGGGTGTAGACATTTCAATGTGGCCAGAATTATAGATCAGTAAGTATCCTTCTTCTTCTGCGATCAGTCCCGCAATAACTTCATTAATTTGATTTTGAGGATTTTTATTCAGATTAACTAATTTTTCGTCTATTACTTCAAATAACTTACCTCGTTGGTTTTGAGTAAATACTTTACCATTGACTAAAAAAGAACGTTCGAAATCTTCCGCTTGGTTAATGACTTTAATGGTATTTCCATTATAAATATAAATACTTTGGAAGGTACAAAAATAGACTTGGTCATTGGCCAAAAAAACATCCCAGACTTCGTCAAAATCCCTAAACTCTGGGGGGATTTTATCAACTAATGAAGTGTACTGCCAATCTGCTTCAAAGTAACCGAAATCTCCTTGAGCACCCATATAGAGTCGGTCACTTTGCTCCTCAAAAGCTAGAGATCTTGTCTTTTTACCGGTTTTAAAATTATGCGTTTGCCACTCGTTTCCATTGTAAGAAAGGACACCCAAATTGTTGGCAACAAACAGGGACATATCCCTGTTTTGAGCGAAGTCAATATTCTGAATGCCTGCTTTATATTCGGTTGGTGTGAAGTTTTGAATAGGATATTTACCCGTGTACGCATGCCCAATTTGATCATTTACAAGTAAAAAAATCAGAAAAAGAAAATATTTGATGATGTATAAAAAATTGGCCATGTGTAATTTTTAAAAAATAAATATAGCTAATTACCAAGGATTTATGTGTTTTATTTTAATTTTTGATGTAGTATTTTTTTTATCTGATGAAAGAAATGTAGGGTTTATACTCGCACTAATCTACCTGTTTACTTTGAGGTATTACTTAAATTTATGAATGACAATAGTATGAAACTTCGCCTCCATTTACTAAACTAGTGTTTTAGTGATAAAATTTAGGTGAGACTAATAAATGAAACCATGAAAGACAATTTCCTATTGCTGCTATTGGTATTGCTGACCTTTGCCACAAAAGCCCAAGTAGAGCAAATCTCTCTTGTTGAAAAGGGTGGCCAAATGAAACTAGTAGTTGATGATGCTGATTTTATGATTAATGGTATGAATTGGGATTATTTCCCGATTGGTACGAATTATGATTACAGTTTATGGGAGCAACCTAAACGTGTAATTAAAGCGGCGCTAAAGGTTGAAATGACCGCCTTGCAAAAGATGGGCGTCAATGCCATTCGGCAATACAATAAAATTCCTCCTCAATGGATTAAATACATCTACAAAAAGTATGGCATCTATACCATGCTTAATCATCCTTTTGGCCGATATGGTCTATCTGTAGATGGCGAATGGATGGCCAACACCGACTATGCCGATCCAAGAGTAGAAAAGGCATTATTGGCAGAGGTAACTGATATGGTAGCTCAATATAAAGGGACCCCTGGACTATTGATGTATCTTCTAGGTAATGAAAACAACTATGGCCTTTCTTGGGAAGGCGCGGAAACGGAAGACATTCCAAAAGAAGATGAAGAAACGGCTCGACGAGCAGTGTTTATGTACAAAGCTTTTAATAAGGCAGCCCTAGCCATCAAAGCCGCTGATGGATCACTTCCCGTAGCTATTTGCAATGGCGATTTGGTTTTTATTGAACTGGTCGCAGAATTCTGTCCTGATTTTGATATCTATGGGACCAACATGTACAGGGGTGTTTCTTTTGGAGATGCTTTCCAAAGAGTAAAAGAGGAACTAAACATGCCAATTCTGTTTACAGAATTTGGTGCGGATGCCTTTAACACGGTTAAAAAAGTAGAAGAACAAAAGCCTCAGGCTTACTATATGGTAGGAAACTGGAAAGAAATCTACGAAAATGCTGCTGGTTTAGGTAAAGCAGGGAACGCACTAGGAGGGTTTACTTTCCAATTTACAGATGGCTGGTGGAAATTTGGGCAAACCAGAAATTTGGAGGTTCATGATGACAATGCATCCTGGAGCAATGGTGGGTACCAGGAAGATTTTGCAGAGGAGGGTTTTAATAACATGAACGAAGAATGGTTTGGCATCTGTGCCAAAGGAGAAACCAATAAAAAAGGCGTCTACCAAATTCACCCAAGAGCGGCCTATTATGCCCTTAAAGAGGTACATCAATATCAAGTTTTTCAAAAAAATGCTTCTCTTGAGTCTATCGAAAATCATTTTGATCAAATTTCCATAGAAACGGCTTTAAAACAAGCTAAAGGACCCAAGAAAAAGTGACCCTAAAACAAGGAGTACTAATCCTTGCAAGCTTAAAAGTGGAAGAAATAAAAACAAATCAGAAAGTCACCATATAACCAATATTGCAATGAAAACGGAACTACCAACTGAACAAGTAAATATGGAGCAAGTAAGGATTGCCGGAGAATCTTACTTTAAAATCTCCAATAGTGATACTATGCGTCCATTTTTTATGAGCATTGTAAGTGATTCAGATCATTGGATGTTTATCGCTAGCAATGGAGGCCTAAGTGCGGGTCGGAAAAATGCAGAATATGCCTTGTTTCCCTACTATACAGATGATAAAATCACGGAATCAGCCGAAATTACTGGTAGTAAAACCATTATTCAGCTTGAAAAAAATGGGCAGCATTTTAATTGGGAACCGTTCTCAGAAAGATTTGATGGCCAATATAAAGTCACTAGAAACCTCTATAAAAGTGTCTATGGAAATAGAGTGCTTTTTGAAGAAATTAATGAGGATCTGGAATTAAGTTTCCAATACGAATGGTGTTCAAGCGAACAGTTTGGCTTTGTTAGACAAGCTACTTTAAGTAATCACGGTCAAGGGAATGCTAATATTAAACTCATTGATGGGATCCAAAATATTCTACCTTATGGCGTCCCTAGTGATTTACAAAATAAAACCAGCAACCTGGTAGATGCCTACAAAAAATGTGAACTTGAAAAGGATAGTGGTTTGGGTATTTATGCTCTCAGCGCCATTATTGTTGATAAAGCGGAGCCAAGTGAAGCATTGAAAGCAAATATCGCCTGGTCCATTGGTTTAGAAAATCCTCAGTACCTATTGTCTTCCTCGCAATTGAAAAACTTCAGGAAAAAGCAAGCTATTCAGGAAGAATTAGAAGTGAAAGGGGAAAAAGGGGCTTATCTGCTCTCTGATCAATGGACACTGAAAGCTGCCGAAAGCAAGCAATGGATGATCATTGCAGATGTCAATAAGAATCATGTTGCACTGGTTCAATTGGTGGAAAAAATAAAAAGCACTCCACATTTAATTCAAACAATTAAGGAAGATATTGCAGCAGGTACACATAAATTGGTAGCCTTAACGGCTGCTGCGGATGGTATTCAATTGACAGCGGATAGCCGCCGTAACGCCAGACACTTTGCTAATACCCTTTTTAATATCATGCGCGGTGGTATCTTCGATGATAATTACCAAATTGAAAAGGAAGACTTTAATGCCTATCTCGCAGCTGCTAACCAAACCGTTTTTAATCAGCACAAAAAAGACTTAGCTAAATTGCCGATGGTCTTTTCTCGTTCGATCTTAAAGACCTTGGCCGACCAACAGCAGGACGTACACTTTAAACGCTTGGCTTTAGAATATATGCCTTTGAAGTTTAGTAGAAGGCATGGTGATCCCAGTCGGCCTTGGAATCGTTTCTCTATCAATACTCGGAGTGAGGTTGATGGCTCCAAAATACTAGATTATGAAGGGAACTGGCGAGATATTTTCCAAAACTGGGAGGCCTTGGCCCTTTCTTATCCAGCTTTTTTGGAGAGTATGATCTATAAATTCCTAAATGCTACGACTTTTGATGGCTACAATCCTTATCGGGTGACTAAAGGTGGGTTTGATTGGGAAACCATCGAGCCTGATGATCCATGGTCTTATATCGGATATTGGGGAGATCATCAAATTATTTACTTGTTAAAACTTTTAGAATTACAAGAAAAACATCAACCTGGAAATTTGGCAAAATCTTTTACAGAAGATTGTTTCGTTTATGCCAATGTACCTTATAAAATCAAGCCTTATGCGGATCTTTTAAAGAACCCCAAGGATACCATTGATTTTGATCAAGAATCAGATTTATTAATTAGAGACTATAGGGCACAAATTGGTGCAGATGGAGCCTTGCTGAAAAATGCCAATGACTCCATCTGTCAGGTTAATTTCATGGAGAAAATACTAGCCACCGTCCTAGCAAAATTCTCCAACTTTATCCCAGAAGGTGGTATTTGGATGAATACGCAACGTCCAGAATGGAATGATGCCAACAATGCTTTGGTTGGAAATGGGGTATCGATGGTCACCTTGTATTATCTAAGAAGATTTTTAAACTTTTTCCAAAAAACACTTAGCAAATCCTCAACAACTGACCTAGAGGTCTCCAGTGAATTAGCAAGCTTTTTTCAAGCTATTGTCCATACCTTGGATCAAAATCAAGACCTTTTAAAGGGGGCGATAGACGGATATAAGGCTAAATCGATTATGGATGGTTTAGGAGAGGCAGCTAGTCAATACCGATTGCAAATTTATGAGCAGTCTTTCTCTGGGAAAAAGGAAAGCTTGTCTTTAAGTCAAATTAAAAACTTTGTGGATTTAGGACTCCAGTACCTAGAGCACTCCAGCAAACCCAATAAAAACGCGGATACTTTATTCCATGCCTATAATCTTCTTACGGTAAAAAGTGAGAAAGAAATTAGTATTTCCTACCTAAGCGAAATGTTAGAAGGACAAGTGGCCGTTTTAAGTTCAGGATATCTATCTGCTGGAGAAGCACTGCACGTTCTAGACGCTTTGAAAGCTAGTAAACTATTCCGTCCAGATCAATACAGCTACCTGCTTTATCCCAATAAGGATTTACCACGCTTTATGCAGAAGAATACAGTTTCTGCTGAGGTAGTTGCAGCAACCAGTTTGCTGAAAAAACTAGCTGGAGAAGGACAGAAAGCCATTATCGAACAAGATATTAAAGGAGATTTTCACTTCAATGGTAATTTTAAAAATGCCAATGACTTGAAAGAGGCCCTAGCGGAATATGCACAGAAAACACCTGAAACCATCACTCAAGCGGATCAAGAAGAGGTCTTGGCCGTATTCGAATCCATCTTTAATCATAAAGCTTTTACGGGGCGTTCAGGTACCTTCTTTGGCTACGAAGGACTGGGGTCGATCTATTGGCATATGGTCTCTAAATTACTTTTGGCAGTCCAAGAGTGTTGTTTGCAAGCAATTGAAAGCGGCGCCAGTTCAGAAGTGATTGGCCGATTATTAGAGCACTATTACGAAATCAATGAAGGTATCGGGGTGAACAAACCGCCTAGTCTGTATGGCGCTTTCCCAACGGATCCGTATTCTCACACGCCAGCAGGGAAAGGTGCACAGCAACCGGGTATGACCGGGCAGGTCAAAGAAGACATCCTAAGTCGTTTTGGTGAGTTAGGGGTATCGGTGAAGGGTGGACAATTGAGCTTTAATCCAAATTTACTTCGTAAATCCGAGTTTTTAGATGCTCCCGTGAATTTGTCTTTTATAGATCTAGAGGGACATATTAAACAAATAGAATTAGATGCCAATAGCCTTGCTTTTACCTACTGCCAAGTACCGGTTGTATTCAAAATAGCGTCCAATAATGAACTCGAAGTAAGTTTCCAAAATGGAGAAAAACAGCTCTTCTCAACTTGGGACTTAGATCAAAAACTAAGCGCTACTTTATTTAACCGTTCAGGGAAGATTAAACAGATACAAGTGAAAGTAGAAGCTAACTATTTGAAATAGAAATTCTATCATTTAGAATTAGACCAATGAATTTAAAATATACAATAGGCATTTTATGGATGATTTCGTTACTCGCATTTGCCTGTGACGAATCTCCATCCCAAAAAGAAAAGAAAGCAATGACAGCTCAAGATATCTTAGGAAACCCGGATTATTTAGCTATATCTTATGGTGGCTACCGCCAAAATACTCGAGATGTTCAACCTACTGTTGCAGAGGTTAAAGAAGATCTAAAAATGCTATCTGCTATTGGGGTCAGAATATTAAGGACTTATAATACCGAATTAGACTTCGCAACAACGGTATTAAAAGCAATCCGTGAACTGAAAGCAGAAGATACAACATTCGAAATGTACGTCATGGTTGGAGCTTGGATCGCCTGTGAAAATTCTGGTACGGAGCATCCCAATCATGAAGCAGAAAATGTAGAAGCCAATACTGGAGAGGTCCAACGGGCGGTTGAAATGGCAAAAAACTACCCAGATATCGTCAAGGTGATTGCCGTTGGGAATGAGGCGATGGTTAAATGGGCGGCTGAATATTTTGTACAACCTTGGGTGATTCTAAAATGGGTAACTCATTTGCAAGATTTGAAAAAACAGGGTGAACTACCCAAAGACCTTTGGATTACCAGTTCGGATAACTTTGCCTCCTGGGGAGGAGGAGGAGGTGAATACCACGTAGAAGATCTAACTAAATTGATTAAGGCTGTAGACTTCATTTCTATGCATACCTATCCGATGCACGATACCCATTACAATCCGGCATTTTGGGGCGTATTAGCATCTGAAAGAGACTTATCTAAAGAGGTACAATTACAGAAGATGATGGAGCGTGCCAGTAGTTATGCCAAGTCCCAGTTTGATAGTGTGACTAGTTACGTCAAAAGTCTAGGCATCGATAAGCCCATACATATCGGAGAAACAGGCTGGGCCAGTTCTTCAAATGGTCTGTTTAGTCCCCAAGGTTCTAGAGCTTGTGATGAATATAAGGAGGGACTTTATTACCAAATGATGAGAGATTGGACCAAAGCAGAAGGGATTTCTTGCTTCTATTTTGAAGGATTTGACGAACCTTGGAAGGATGGAAGGAATCCAGGAGGATCTGAAAATCATTTTGGTCTTTTTACAGTAGATGGTCAAGCAAAATTTCCTTTATGGAGTCTAGTTGATCAAGGTGTGTTTGATGGATTGGGCAGGAATGATAAGCCCGTTACCAAGACTTTCGCAGGAGATAAAGCGATGCTGCTAGATGCGGTCAATATGCCGCCGCTTAGCGCTTCCTTAATACTATCCGAATAGATGAATTTAAAACCTATAAATGACAGGAAATGATCAAAAAAATTGGATTCACTATATTATCTATACTCATGTATAGTGCTTGTACAACAACGGAAGAGCCTTTGGAAATTGAAGTTTATGAAACTTCTGCTAGTGGCAATCAGTTGACTAAGGTCAGCGATACACCGAGCCTTAAAAATTCCGCTACCATCAATCTGCTTCCAGCCCAAAAGTACCAAACGATTACTGGGTTTGGTGGTTCCTTTACCGAAGCTTCGGCTTATCTGCTCAATCAATTAAGTGCCGAAAACCGGGCGAAAATAATAGAAGCCTATTTTGGAGAAAGCGGTGCTCGTTACTCATTGACGCGCACACACATGAACTCTTGTGATTTTTCCTTATCCAATTATTCCTACGCTCCAGTAGAGGGAGATAAGGACTTAAGCAGTTTTTCCATCCAGGAAGATCAAGAGGACATCATTCCAATGATCAAGGAAGCGATGGCTGCTTCTAAAGATGGGTTTAAAATTATCTCTTCTCCTTGGACGGCACCACCCTGGATGAAAGACAACAAAGATTGGAGAGGTGGAAAATTATTGCCAGAATACTATGACACCTGGGCCTTATTTTTCTCTAAGTACTACGAAGCTTACCAAGCAGAAGGAATTGACATCTGGGCCTTTACCGTAGAAAACGAGCCACTTGGTAATGATGGGAACTGGGAAAGCATGCACTTCACACCAGACGAGATGACTGATTTTGTAAAAAATTACCTAGGTCCAAAATTAGAAGCTGATGGCCGTGAAGCAAAAATCCTAGGCTATGATCAAAACCGGGAAGAGCTCCATAACTGGATCGCTTCTATGTATAAAGATGAAGAGTCGGCCAAGTATTTTGCGGGTACAGCCGTCCATTGGTATGCGAGTACCTACGATTACTTTCCCAAGGAACTCCAAATGGCCCATGAGGCTGCTCCCGACAAGCACTTGATTCAAACTGAAGCTTGTGTGGATGCAGAAGTTCCAAAATGGCAAGATGACCAGTGGTATTGGTCTAAAGAAGCAACCGATTGGGGTTGGGATTGGGCTTCGGATGAAACCAAATATTTACACCCAAAGTACGTACCGGTATACCGATATGCTCGGGACATTATTGGCTGTCTGAACAATCACGTGGATGGCTGGGTCGATTGGAATATGGTTCTGGATCGGCAAGGCGGACCGAATTGGTTTAAAAACTGGTGTGTAGCACCTGTAATTGTTGATCCAGATGCAGACGAGGTATACTTTACGCCACTTTATTATACCTTAGCGCACTTTAGCAAATATATCCGGCCGGGAGCAGAGCGGATTGGTTTTGATTTGGAGGATGAATCTTTGATGGTCACCGCAACTCAAAATCCAGATGGCTCTATTGTCGTGGTTGTATTGAACCAATCTGAAGAGCCCAAAGGAATCAATCTTTCTTTAGCTGGAAAAACAAGTGTGCTTTCCATTAGTGGACAAGCCATTCAAACTATAATAATCCCTAAATCGAATTAATAATCGTCTTAACCATTGAAGTAGTTTCAAATAGCTTCTTAGAAAATCTATTAAATATGTCAAATGACAGCACTAAAGTAAGTAAGCAAGTACCCTTTGGCCAAAAAGTGGCCTTTGGTTTAGGTATGTTGGCCAATCAAATGTTCCCTGCCGTGATGGGGATTTTTATGGTGATTTTAGTCAAAGATCTCGAATTCCCCGGTTGGATGTGGGGAATTTTATTTTTCCTTCCTCGGGTTTTTGACTCGATTACTGATCCCATTATGGGTTTTATTTCGGATAATACCCGGTCTAAATGGGGTAGGAGAAGGCAGTATGTTTTTCTAGGAGCTATAATCATGGGAATTTCTTTCGTAGTGATGTGGCAACTTTACCGAGAGAATGGTATCAACTACAACTTTACCTATTTCTTGTTGTGGTCATTTGTATTCTATTTAGGCTTGACGATCTTCAGTGTCCCTTACGTAGCCATGGGTTATGAAATGAGTGATGATTTTCATGAGCGAACCAATATC
>CAXIDD010000110.1:0-11212 GCA_964021975.1 uncultured Saprospirales bacterium
GATTTTTCCGTAAGGAATCAGGTCTCCAAAAATACGCCGGCCTTTACGGTTTGGTCGGTGATAATCAAGGCTTATAGTCGCATAGCCTGCTTTTTGACTAAAGTGGACAGGACTACTGACACTTGGCATTTCTAATGACTGGCCCTGACTAGTAATATTGAATAAGAGTAAGAAAAAGGATAAGTATAAAATGCGCATAGGTAAGTGCTGTTGAATAGGATAATAATAGTGCCTTAAAAATAGCAAGTAAAAGTGATTATCGTCCAGTCATCTTCATAATATTTTCTGGATAACGGGCGCCTACTATTTCAATTTGGGTGGTTGCGGCTTCTATCTCTTGGATTTCTTCTTTTGAAAGCATAATCTCAGTTGAACCGATATTCTCCATTAATCGATGGAGTTTTGTGGTGCCAGGAATAGGTGCAATCCACGGTTTTTTAGCTAATAACCAGGCTAAAGCCAACTGTGCTGGAGTGGCCGCTTTTTTTCTGGCAATCTCTGTGAGTAAGTCGACTAAAGCTTGATTGGCCTCCATGGCTTCTTTAGTGAAGCGAGGTAGTTTATTTCGATAATCGGTACTTTCGAACTTAGTATTTTTGTTGATAGTACCCGTCAAGAATCCTCTTCCTAAAGGACTAAAAGGAACAAACCCAATACCTAGTTCTTCCAGCGTAGGCAAAATTTCTTTTTCTGGTGTACGTGTCCAAAGAGAATATTCACTTTGGACAGCGGTCAATGGCTGGACGGCATGTGCCTTTCGGATCGTATTGGCACTGGCTTCGGAAAGCCCAAAATGCTTGACTTTGCCTGCCTGGATTAAGTCTTTTACGGCTCCCGCAACTTCTTCAATTGGTACTTTGGGGTCTACTCGATGTTGGTAAAGTAAATCTATGGCTTCTACTTTTAATCTTTTTAAAGAGGCTTCTACTACCTTTTTAATGTGCGTAGGATGACTATTCAATTCACTCCAATTAGCGGGATCATTGGGCGCTGGTTCAAAGCCAAATTTAGTGGCAATCACTACCTTCCCTTTAAACGGAAGTAATGCTTCTCCAACCAGTTCTTCATTAATGATGGGGCCGTATCTTTCGGCGGTATCAAAAAAGGTGATGCCTGCTTCGACGGCTTTACGAATAAGTTGGATCATCTCTTTTTTATCCTTTCTTTTGCCATAGCCAGCACTCATTCCCCAACAGCCAAGTCCCAGGGTTGAAACCTTTAATTGACGTTTTCCTAATTGACGATATTCCATGTAATTTAAATTATCCAGCTTAAGTAATAATAATTGTGAAGCTAATCTTTATCACGCGAATGGGAGAACTTTTACCAAGACATTCTATTCAAAAAGAAAACAAAAATTGGTTGTCCAGTAAAACGCTTTTCAAATTTTAGACTTCATTCTAAAATAGTTTTATGAGGCAAAAAGATATTTTTTTGGCCATACAAAATCATTTAGAATAAAGTCTTTTTATATTTATCCTTAAAAAATATTTATGGCTGCTCCAACCCTAACCAAATTAAACTATGAGCGCACCAACTATTCTGATGAGCAATTATTGCATCTTTACGAAGCATTGCTACGTCCGAGGCTGATTGAAGAAAAAATGCTCAAACTGTTGCGTCAAGGAAGAATCAGTAAGTGGTTCTCTGGAATTGGGCAGGAAGCCATTTCTGTAGGTGCAGCCAATGCATTGGAGGAAGATGAGCTACTGTTTACGATGCACCGAAACTTAGGAGTTTTTACCAGCCGTAAGGTTCCTTTTACCCAGTTATTTGCCCAGTGGCAAGGTAAGCCTGCTGGATTTACCAAGGGGCGAGATCGGT
Source organism: uncultured Saprospirales bacterium (assembly GCA_964021975.1). Classification (GTDB taxonomy): domain Bacteria; phylum Bacteroidota; class Bacteroidia; order Chitinophagales; family Saprospiraceae; genus DATFKA01. The sequence goes on from CAXIDD010000110.1 coordinate 1,825, forward strand.
CTTTTCATTTTGGGGCTCTAAATTATGGTATTGTAGGAATGATTTCGCATTTGGGGCCACAACTCTCCTTAGCAGATGGTGTTTCTTTAGGACATAAATTGGCCGGAGAAAAGAAGGTAGCCTTGGCTTTTACTGGCGATGGAGCAACCAGTCAGGGAGAATTCCATGAGGCACTCAATGTAGCGGCCGTTTGGCAATTGCCCGTTATTTTCGTGATCGAAAACAATGGCTACGGCCTTTCAACGCCTGTTAATGAGCAATTCCGTTGTACTCAATTGGCCGAACGTGGCATTGGCTATGGTATGCGTGCCATGACTATTGATGGAAACAATATTTTGGAAGTTCATCAAACCATTCAAAAAGTGGCGGAAGAAATTCGCCAAAATCCGGAGCCAGTTTTGATAGAATGTATGACCTTCCGGATGCGAGGTCATGAGGAGGCTTCTGGTACCAAATATGTACCTAAAGAGCTCATGGATACCTGGGCGCAGAAAGATCCCATTCAAAATTTTGAAGATTTTTTATTGGCTGAAAAATTGATCACAAAAACGAAGATTGATCAGCTAAAAAAACAAATCAAAAAAGAGATCGAAAGAGGCTTGGAAGAAGCTTCGGCACTTCCTCTACCTAATCCAGATTTAGAGACAGAATTGACCGATGTTTTTGCGCCACATGAGCAAGTTATTACTACACCGGAATCAAGTTCAAGTAGTGAAAAAAGAGTAGTAGATGCGATTTCAGATGGCCTCAGACAGGCAATGGAAAAACATGATCAACTCATCTTAATGGGACAGGATATTGCAGAATATGGTGGTGTTTTTAAAATTACCGAAGGTTTTGTAGAGCAATTCGGACAGGATCGTGTCCGAAATACACCTCTGTGTGAAAGTGCCATCATAGGCGTGGGACTAGGTTTAAGTATGAAAGGCTATAAAGCCATGGTTGAGATGCAGTTTGCTGATTTTGTGACTTGTGGGTTTAATCAAATTGTCAATAACTTAGCTAAGTTGCACTATCGTTGGGGGCAACAAGCGGATGTAGTGATTCGGATGCCTTCAGGGGCTGGAGTAGGGGCTGGCCCTTTTCATTCTCAAACCAATGAAGCTTGGTTCTTTCATGTACCAGGATTGAAATTACTTTACCCTTCTACACCCTACGAGGCAAAAGGTTTACTTCTGGCTGCCTTTGAAGATCCTAATCCGGTCTTATTTTTTGAACATAAAGCGCTTTATAGAAGTCTATCCGAAAGTGTTCCTGATGATTACTATACCTTGCCAATTGGTCAGGCGCGGATAGTAAAAAGTGGTCAAGAAGTAAGTATAATTACCTATGGTATGGGGGTGCATTGGGCGGTAGAGGTTTGTGAATCCTTAAACCTTGATGCAGACATTATTGATTTGAGGTCCTTGGCGCCACTAGACTGGGAGACAATTGAAACCAGTGTGAAAAAGACCAGTAAAGTCTTGGTTCTGCACGAAGATAATTTGACCGGAGGTATAGGAGGAGAGCTATCGGCCTATATCTCGGAACATTTATTTGAATATTTAGATGGACCCGTAAAACGAGTGGCTGCTATTGACACACCGATTCCTTTTGCTAAGCCTTTAGAAGCACAATATTTGCCACTTGAGCGCCTGAAGCAGCAATTACAGGCCTTGATTGATTATTAAATTAGTGCTAAATCAGAAAAATGCGCCAATACTTTACTTTGATCGCTCAAGAAAAAATGCTACATTTGTGATAGAGCTACATTTCTACATTTAAGAGGCACATCTTTTAAGCATATCAAACCTTTTTTCCATTACTTGCAAAATATTGCGGTATACTTACCTATTGTTGTTATTTTTGGCCTAGTTTTTTAAGCCATAATATAACATATGAATCTAAAAGATTATTTAGCGGTAAGTGGTCTACCTGGAATTTTCCGCATGGTAGCAAGTAGAAATAATGGATTAATCATTGAAGATTTAGACGAAGGTAAACGTCGCTTTGTTTCCAGCAGAAAACATCAGTTTACTCCTTTGGAATCTATCGCCATTTATACGGATGATGGAGACTCAACGGAGTTGAAGAATGTATTTAGCAACATGCTGGAGCAACTAGAAGACAATCCTCCGGTAAATCCGAATGGTCCAGCAGAAGAATTAAAAGAATACTTCACCGATGTATTGCCTACGTATGATAAAAACCGAGTGCACACTGGGGATATCAAAAAGGTCGTCAAATGGTTTAAGTATATGCATGAAAAGAACCTTCTGAACTCAGAAGACGATACTGAAAATTCAGAAGAAGAGTAAATAAACCCTGGACAAAGTATTTGACGATTTGGGAATCAACATTAAATAAGGTGTTGATCTCGTTATTTGGTTTTTCTGTACGAAAGCTTTTTCATCTTGTATTTGTGAAAAATCTTTTTTGTTCAGATTAAGTTATAAACTATGGGTGTACAACCAACGCCGCTAGCAATAGATAAGTCTAGTGAGCAAGATTCGACGACTAGTATTAAAAATTGGGAACAACTCCAACCGAGTTTTGATGATTTATTACATCGCCCAATTTTAACGCAGATGGATCTGGAATCCTGGATTCTAGACAAAAGTAAATTGGACGCTCGTCTGAGTGAAGAATTTGCGTGGCGTTATATTCAAGTTACCCGTGATAGCTCTGATCAAGAAGCACTCGAATCGTTCAATTATTTTGTCCAGGAAATTTCACCTAAAGTTGCAGCCCTAGAAAATAAGCTAAACCTTCGTTTGGTTGACAATTCGTTTTTCAAACAACTCAATACAGAGCAGTTTGGCATTTATCAACGTAAAGTCCAAAATGCTGTCAATCTATTTTCTCCTAAAAATGTCAACCTTCAAAAGGAAATTCAACTCCAATCTAAAGAATTTGGCCGGATTCTCTCTCAGATGACGATCGGAATGGATGGCCAACAACTAACGCTACAAAAAGCTAGTACACTCCTAGAAGAAAATGATCGTGCTATTCGGCGTAAAGTTTATCACAAAATCAATGATCGGATTACTCAAGATACAGAGGAATTAGAAGATCTGTTTGATCAGTTATTGGTCAAACGCCATGAAATTGCCTTAAACGCCGGTTTTGAGAATTATCGAGATTACGCCTTCAGTGCACTCGAACGTTTTGATTATACGCCTGAAGATTGTTACGCTTTCCACCAGTCTATTGCGAGTGAAATATTACCAATACTCAACACGATTTATTCGGAGCGTAAAGCATCTCTTAATTTGGATCAGTTACGGCCCTACGATTTAAATATCGATACCAAAGGTCGGGAAGTATTAAGACCATTTAAGGATACTCAGGATATGATCAATCAATGTATCCAAGGTTTGAATTCGGTTAATCCCGAATTTGGCCAAGTAATAGAGAAAATGCGAGATATGGGGCACTTGGATCTAGAATCCAGACAAGGAAAACGTCCCGGTGGTTATAATATGCCTCTTCATGTGACGGGCATTCCTTTTATTTTCATGAATGCGGCTAACTCCATTAATGATCTTCGAACGATGATGCACGAAAGTGGTCATGCTGTTCATGCTTTTTTAACCAAAGATCTTAAAATAGCAGCTACTAGACAGTTCCCTTCTGAAATTTCAGAGCTCGCAGCTATGACCATGGAATTATTTACCATGGAACACTGGTCACAAATTTTTACCAATCAGGAAGACTTAGAGCGTGCACAGCTTTTCCAAATGGAGATGGTGATCAAGGTTTTACCTTGGATTGCAACGATTGATAAATTCCAGCATTGGTTGTATACTAATCCAAAACACAGTCGGGCTGAGCGCCGCCAGGAATGGTTGAGTATTTTGCAAGAATTCACTCCAGAAGTTCTGGATAATAGCGAATTAGAAAATTACCTAGCCAACCTCTGGCTCAAACAGATTCATATTTTCGAGGTGCGCTTTTATTACATCGAATATGGTTTTGCCCAGTTAGGTGCCATTGCACTTTGGAAGAAATACCATGAATCTCCACAAAAGGCTACCGAAAGCTACGTCCGTGCCCTAAAACTTGGATATACCAAATCTGTGACCGATACTTATGAAGCAGCTGATATTCAATTTGATTTCAGTAAAGATTATGTAGCAAAATTAGGGGCCTTCATGCTCTCTAAAATTGAAAAATTAGTCTGATTTTTTGTTCTGTCGCTAAATCACTGCCCATTCGGAAGCTATAAAGGCAAAGAAACTTTATATTTGCGCCACAAAAGCAGCCAAATATGTACAAGGGGAAAAAAGTAGTGGTGGTCTTGCCCGCTTACAACGCAGCACTTACCTTAGAAAAAACTTATCGAGAAATTCCATTTGACTTAGTTGATGAGGTCATCCTTTGTGATGATGCCAGTAAGGATAATACGGTGCAATTGGCCAAAGATTTAGGGATAGACCATGTCATTGCTCACCAGCAAAACAAAGGCTACGGCGGGAATCAAAAATCCTTATACAACAAGGCCTTAGAGTTGGGAGCAGATATCGTCATCATGTTACATCCTGATTATCAATATACGCCACAACTGATTCCATCTATGGTCAATATCATTGGCGAAGATCTTTATCCCGTTGTTCTGGGCTCTCGGATTTTAGGGAAAGGGGCGCTAAAAGGAGGCATGCCACTCTATAAGTACATCGCTAACCGATTTTTGACCTTTACCCAAAACTTGTTGGTAAATTATAAGCTATCCGAGTACCACACTGGCTACCGTTCCTTCAGTCGAGAGGTCCTGGAAACCATCAATTTCAATGCCAATGATGATGATTTTGTATTCGATAATGAGATGCTTTCGCAAATTATCTACGCAGGCTTTGATATTGGAGAAGTCACCTGCCCAACCAAATATTTTGAAGAAGCTTCTTCTATCAATTTAGCACGGAGTACCAAATATGGATTAGGAGTACTCCGCGTATCTACTCAGCATTTAATGCAACGGTGGGGATTGGCTAAGTTCAAAATTTATGAGCGTTTGCAGTCGAAGGTGGAGCGGGTGGAGCCTTAGGAGGCTCAGCTGAACTATGACTGTAAGTAGATTCAAATAGCTTCTATGTAAGTGGAAATATACATTGAAGCGTTCTTGGCCATGTTAATGAAATAAGAAAACATCACAAAAATCAGCCTCACCACATGACCAACCAACAACTACAAGATCTACTAGAGGCTCAAGTAGCCCTTTACAATCAGCCATCTTTTATAGAAAATGATCCTGTCAGTATTCCCCATCAGTTCGACCAACTACAGGACATCGAGATTATGGGTTTTTGGTCGGCTATGCTCGCTTGGGGGCAACGCAAGACAATTATCAATAAAAGCATCGAGCTGATTGAGCGGATGGATGGTGCGCCTTATGACTTTATCGTCAACCACGAAGAAAAAGACCGCGAGAAATTGCTAACTTTTAAGCATCGGACTTTTCAAACTATTGATACGCTCTATTTTCTGGAGTTTTTGCAATACCATTATCGACAACATGATTCTTTGGAGATCGCCTTTAGCAAACACCTACCCAAAGAGGCCCCTACTACTGAAAAAGCGTTGATTGGTTTCCATGAATACTTCTTCTCTTTACCGGATGCCCCTCAACGAACCCGTAAGCACATTGCTACTCCTGTCCGAAAATCGACTTGTAAAAGGCTGAATATGTTTTTACGCTGGATGGTACGCAATGATCAGAAAGGTGTAGACTTTGGTTTGTGGCAACAGATCAAACCTAGTCAGCTGTTGATGCCTTTAGATGTACACGTGGATCGGATTGCGCGTAGGTTGGATTTAATAGAACGGAAGCAGCGCGATTGGTTGAGTGTATTGGAGTTGACGGAAAAACTACGCGCTTTTAATCCTGAAGATCCAGTTCGGTATGATTTTGCTTTATTTGGAATGGGCGTTTTAGAAAAGGACCAAGGAACACCATTTTAAATTAAATAGGTGCCTACAAAAGAAAAAAGAGAAGCGTTCACTTCCCTTTTTTAATGCGAAATTCATTATCTATTCAAAATCCAAATCTTTTCTTTAGGTTTTAGGTTCTTGCAGCTTGCAATTGTTGCTTGACAATATAAACAACTAGTAAAGCGAGCATATATAGGGCAGTATAAGTCATAATTTTGGCTTTTGAGTTATTGGGTTTATTAATGTGATAATTGCTTAGTTGTTTAGTAGACCCCCCTTTATTTAATTATGCTGCCTGAGAATTGACTTTTTTTAAAAAAAATGCAAAGAAATAAAGTCTACCATTAAAAACAGCCGCTTTCCCTGGGGAAAGCGGCTGTTTTAAAAGGCATAGCTTCTTAGAAACACCTTAATTTTTTTCAAAACGCAGTTCTTGGATAAAATACTGATCGTTTTCTACTTTGATGTACAAGAAAACACGGAATTGCTCTTGCTTGGTTTTTAGGTCTCCGATGCAATACAAAGAACCTCTACTTTCAGAAAAGCCTTTGTGTACGGCTTGAAAAGAAAGGGATGGATGTTTAGCAAAGAAATTTTCTAATTTATTGACAGCTTCCGTTTTTAAATAGATGTCACCGTCTTCTAGCAAGGTCACTTCTACTGTATCATCCAGGTAGTTGGATAAAGTAGTTAAATCACCTTTGTTGATAGCTGTCGTGATGTTTTCTAATTGTACATCTTGGATTAATGGGACTATCAAGAACATCAAAATTAAATGTTTCATCGTTCTTTCATTTTGTGACAAAGCACGCACCTGCGCTTCATCGTGTTGTCAAATATTGGCCGCTTTTTAAAAAAATAGTTAAGCGATTGAGCGACCTTTTTAGGATATGTTCATTTTTAAGACGGTAGAAATACATTATAGTAACGTATTTTCTATTTGAATAATTGTTGTTTAAATAAAAGGAAACGGTTGCCTTTCTTGATAGTACGGTGTTTACAGTTTAAAATAATCCGAATATTTATATAGCGCAAAATCTTTAAGATACGGTGCGTTCATACATTTTTATTAAATCAAGAAGTTCTTCGTACTTAAAGTTTTGGGCTTCTTTTTCAACTTTAAAAAAGCCTACTCCTGGAAAATACTCTACCAGCTGTCTGCGCCATTTAGCGGGACGCAATTTCAGAAAGTCTCTTTGTTCAGATTTGACTAAATAGTAATAGATAGGCGAACCATCATAACCATGAGGAACAACGTAGTGATAAACTTTAATTTGACCATCATAAATGAAATGTACAAAACAAGGTTCGTTTTCTACTACTTGAGATTCAAATAACATATCCCCTTTACTTGTACCGTAAATGGTAAAAGATTTTACTTCACTAGTAGTATACTTTACTTTTTTACCTGCTTGATTAACGATTTTAATTCTCTTTTTACAAGAAAGGGGATCAACCAAATCTGATCGAAATAGATTCACTCGGACGTTAATTTTACAATTAATGGTATCTCCTGTTGTCGTTACAATTTGACTGTCAAATAACTTTGCGTCTAAGGAAGGTTGAAAAGCAAAAGTGGCCAATAAAAAAAGCAAGACGGAATATTTCATTTGATAAATAAGAATTTTGTGAATTAATGAGGATTGTATTTGTGAATTAATGAGGATTGGAAAAGATTTATAATTCACTTTTTAGGTTTTTTTACAAAACCAGCTATTCAAAGTCCTATAAACGGAGATCATTCCTATAGTTTCTGTAATTTTGCGGGGCCAAACCAAGAGAACCAAAAAACCACTAAACAGAAAACGAACGAAAATGAGTCAAAAACGCAGTATGCTCGTCATTTTAGACGGCTGGGGAAAAGGCCCTAATCCAGAAGTAGATGCCATCGCTCAAGCAAAAACACCCTTTGTAGATAGTCTTATTAAAAACTATCCCAACAGCGAATTGATCACTTATGGAGAAGAGGTCGGGCTCCCCGATGGCCAAATGGGCAATTCTGAAGTGGGGCATCTCAATATAGGTGCAGGCCGTATTGTCTACCAAGAGTTGGCTCGTATTAATAAAGCGATCCGTGATCGTACGCTACACCAAAATGATAAATTAGTAAAAGCCTTAAAAACGGCAAAAGCAGCAGGGAAAGCTATTCACTTGATGGGCTTAGTTTCAGATGGTGGCGTACACTCTCATATCAACCACCTGAAAGCTTTGATAGATATCTGCGAAGAGCAAGAGGCTGGCCCCGTTTATATTCATGCTTTCACAGATGGAAGAGATTGTGATCCTAAAAGTGGCGCAGCGTTCTTAGAAGAACTAATAGCACATACCAAAGGTACTAATGCTCAATTAGCTACCGTCGTGGGCCGTTATTATGCAATGGATCGAGATAAGCGTTGGGAGCGCATTCAATTGGCCTACGATGTTATGGTCAACGGAAAAGGTACGCTGACCAGCAATGTTATCGAAAACATCAAGGAGTCCTATGCGGCCGATACGACGGACGAATTCCTACAACCGCTTGTTTGTGATAATGGCAAAGGCGCTCCGCTTGCGACCATTCAAGATGGCGATACCTTAATCTGTTTCAACTTTAGAACAGATCGTCCACGGGAAATTTCAATTGTGTTGACGCAACAGGATATGCCAGATTATGGTATGAAAAAGTTGGAGCTCAATTATGTCACTATGACGAAATACGATGAGACTTATCAAGGAGTAGAAGTACTTTTTGAGAAAGATAATATAGTCAATACCATTGGAGAAGTTTTGGCTGATGCGGGCAAAACGCAGGTGCGTATTGCAGAAACCGAAAAATATCCTCACGTTACTTTCTTTTTCTCAGGTGGTCGAGAAGCTGAGCAAGTTGGAGAACGTCGCTTGTTGGTCTCCTCTCCTAAAGTCGCTACCTATGATCAAAAGCCGGAAATGAGTGCCTATGGCATTACTGATTCCATTACTCAGGATATCAAAGAAAACCAACCAGACTTTATTTGTTTGAATTATGCCAATACCGATATGGTTGGGCATACTGGAGATTTTCAAGCTGCCATAAAAGCAGCCGAAACGGTAGATGACTGTATGAAAACATTGGTTGCAACGGCTTTAGAGTTTGATTACGAAATCATCGTGATTGCCGATCATGGCAACTCTGATTACATGATTAATGACAATGGAACCCCAAATACAGCACATACCAAGAACCCTGTGCCTTGTATTTATGTTAGTAATAATATTGGGGATAGAAAGTTAAAAGATGGAAAGCTGGCTGATGTCGCACCCACTTTACTATCTCTAATGGGTTTAGAAGCACCTGCCGAAATGGACGGTAATATTCTGCTCTCCTAAATTGATAAGCTAAGATACTGTTAAAGTTGGCTTAGCTATAATTAGGAAAAACAATAAAAAGTAAGCCGTCGGGGTTAATCATTCGATTCATCCCGACGGCTTTTAGATTGAAACTGTTAACAACAGTTTCGTACCG